>SLIL01000137.1 GCA_007135645.1 Bacteroidales bacterium | reverse complement strand
TGCTTATTACATATTCAAGACTCATCCGCAAGGTTTTCCATAAGAACGAAGTGCCCTATGCCAACCTGGAGGAGGAGATCAGTTTTACCGCTGATTACCTTAATCTGCAAAGGCTTCGATACAAAGATGCCTTTGATTACGAAATCATTGTAGATGAGAATACTGGCTATAGCACGTTGTTGCCACGCTTGTTCCTGCAAACTCTTGCCGAAAATGCCCTCAAACATGGTATCCTGCCGGGAAAAGGTAAAGGCAGAATTATTATTAAAGTAAAAAGAGAAAACAGTGCTGTAATTGTGGAAGTGGAAGATAATGGTATTGGCAGGGAAAAGGCCAGTGAGGCCCGGAACGAGTCAACCGGTAAGGGCCTGCATATTGCCCGGCAGTTGTTTGACATCCTCAATGAGTATAACCAGGAAAAATTACAGTTTTACATTGAGGACCTCAATAGCGACAATGGCACTGCATTGGGTACCAGGGTAAAGGTGATCATACCCGATGGTTTTCGCTATGAAATTAAACCCGGCCTGAAGGAAACAGGCAAAAGGAAATGAATTGATTAATTAATTATACCGATAGTTCATCCGATAAGTAAAGAGCTGTTGCTCCCAGAGCGGCAGAAAAGATCTTCGCTTTGGCATAATGAATTTCGGGGATCTCTACCCTGAATGGATAATATTTCTTCAGCAAATCTCCCAGTGCCAGCACGATTTCATCACAGCACAGGTTTTCGCAAATGCTCAGATCACCTCCCAGGGTTATGCGCTCGGGGTCAAACAGCCCGGTGATCTTGCCGATCTCTTTGGCCACCAGTTTGCTGATTCTTGATAATACGGCATGGCTGAATGCACAACCCCTGCGCGAATAGCTGTAAAGATCTGCGATCTGGATATCGGTACTCTTTTTCGATGGAGGGATCATGCTTTTCAGATCGGGTTCTTCCTGTTGCATTTGTTCAATTACCTGCTCCAGCGAAGGGATGCGTGAAAAGATCTCTCCGGCAACACCATTGGATCCGGTATAGAGTTTCTGATTCACTACCACTCCCAGGCCCATTCCGCCCACCAATGGGTTGTACATAATATACAGGATGTTGTTGATGAGATTCTCCCCGCGCGAAAACCATTGTTCTCCCAGGGCACCGGCGTTGGCATCGTTAATGATCCCTATGGGTATCTGAAAATGCTCCTGGATCCTCCCTTTCAGATCATAGTCTTCCATTTTTAATCCATAGGAATATATGACCTTATGGCTGCGGGGATCAACAATGCCGGGTATGGCCAGGGAGATATAAAGCAGCCTTGACGCATCTTGTCCGGTTTCCCTGATGATCTCTTCAATGGTGCTGGTGATGCGGGCAATGTTTTTTTCCGGACGACCAGGGGTAAACTCCTTCTCCACCTTCATTATTACTTCCCCTGCAATATTTACCAGCACAGCACGTATGGCATGGCGCATGATCTCCAGGCCCAGAATGTTACCATAGTCAGGATTGATCTCCCATAATACAGGCCGTTTCCCTCCCTTCTCGGTTGAGGCTCCGTAGCCACTGACTCTTACCAGGTTTTTATCTTTCAGATGCCTTAAGATATAAACCAGCGAGGATGGCTGCATCTCGGTTTGTTTGGATAATTGTGCCCCTGACACCCTCCCCAGGGCGCGGATCAGGGAGAAAACCTTTTTATGACTCCTTTCTTTTAAATCAAGCATAGCTATGTTTGTTCATTGACTGAACAAATGTAGTAAAATTTGACTACCCTGCACAAAAAAAAATCCTCGGGAATAGGGTTAGGTTTATTTGGTTTGATGAATGGATGTAATGCCTGATAATACTGTGATCAGGAGGGTGGTGGCAATTATATTTTTAAAATTATTAAAAATAGTTTTGATATTAGTAAAAAGTTTAATAAACTTGCAAAATAAATTTATTGCTCTTTATTTTTACTAATTCTGCCCCAGGCGCTTTAGTAAAGGCTTGTAGCAAAAACAACGAATGTCAGAAAAGGTTTGAAAACAGTATTGTCGGGAAAACAAAAACAACAGGTTATGAAAGCAATTTTTAAAAGCAACTTTTCAGAGATCACCAACGAAACACGTCTGATGCAGCAAAAGTTGCGAATCATTCAGGTCATTTCGCAAAATGGATACGGGGTAACGGTTCCTGATATTTGCAAAGAGTTGAAGATCAGTGCTCCAACCGGAATTAAGCTGGTGAATGAACTGCAGTCAGAAGGCTTTCTGTCAGTAGTGGGGAAGAAGGAAACCCTCAACGGGAGGAAACCTGCCATATATGCACTTAAAAACGTGAATTTTTATGCCCTTAGCGTGGAGATATTGCTCAAACGTATTACTGTTGGGGTAATTGATTCAAAGCTTAACACTGTTTATTACCGGCAAAAAACCGACTTTGTCCTTGAAAATACCCCTGAGTGTCTTCAGGATGTGGAAGCATTTATTATTGAATGCCTGGGGAATTCAGGTGTTGGTGAAGAGAGCATTCTGGGTATGGGGTTGGGCATAACCGGGCGGGTGATAAATGAAACCGGAGACTCTCTTACTTTCTTCAATTTCCTCGACCAGCCTCTGGGAGAATACCTCTCCCGTACACTGGACATTCCTGTTTTTCTCAACAATGATACCCGTTGTTTTGGTATGGCCGAAAAGATCATCGGCAAGGCAAAGGATGTAAATCATGCCATCATCATTAATCTTAGCCGGGGACTGGGTACCAGCCTGATCATCGACAACAAGATCGTGAATGGCGGAATGGGTTTTGCCGGCGAAATGGGCCACATGCAATTTGGCAACAAGGAAAAAATATGCCTGTGCGGCAAAAAAGGTTGCCTTGGAAATGATGTGGGTGGCTATTCGCTGGAGGAAAGCTTTATGGATAGGGTATATGAAGGGGAAAAAACCATGGTGGAGATTCCTGAAGACGGTTCTTCGGTGCGGTACGACGAAATATTAATGGCTGCATTGAAAGGCGACGACCTCTCCATAAAACTGATCCAGGAAATGGGCTACAGGCTGGGTCATGCCCTGGGAAATATATTGAATCTTCTTAATCCCGAACTGATCATCATCGGGGGTAAGTTCGCAAAGCTGAAAACATTGCTTCTGGATCCTGTAAAAACCGGTATGTCAGGCTCAGCACTGGTAAACCCGCTTCAAAACTGTAATATCGAGTTCTCGGAGCTGGGTGACCTGGGTGGCCTCAAAGGGGCCGGCGCATTGGTATTTGAGTACTTTGAACTTATAAAACAATAAACACTTTTTAACCACAACACAGCTTTTCCCGTCTTTCTGGGCAAGGCAGAATTGTTTATCTAAATCCCTTAAATCTATGCAACTAAAAAAAATCAGCCTTTTGACTTTTTTCCTGCTTTTTTTAAGCACAGCGGGGTTTGCCCAGCGCACCATTACCGGTGTGGTGTATGACACCAACCGTAATACTCTTCCTGGTGCTACGGTGTTGGTGCCCGGAACCACTACCGGTGTAACTACCGACATGGACGGAAACTTTTCCCTGGAACTTTCAGCAGGACAAAATACCATTGAAGTATCTTTTATCGGGTATCTTCCCGAAACCATCAATGTGGAAGGAGTTGAATTTGTGGAAGTGGTCCTTTATGAATCCATTGAGCAATTGCAGGAGGTAGTTGTTACGGCATTGGGTATCCGGAGAGATCAGAAAGCGCTTGGATACTCCGTGCAGCAGGTAGACGGCGAGGCCCTTACCAATGCCAGCCGTATCAATCCCCTGTCAGGTCTTGTGGGGCAGGTAGCCGGGCTGCAGATCGCCGAATCGGGCAGTGGCGCCGGTGGATCATCGCGCATCCTTATTCGTGGTGCCAACTCCCTTACCGGAAACAACCAGCCCCTCTTTGTTATTGACGGGGTGCCCATCGATAATTCGGGTGGCTCTTCAGGAGGGTTATTTGGTGGTTTTGACTATGGGAATGCCATCAACAACATCAATCTCGATGATGTGGAATCCATCTCTGTGCTTAAAGGGGGTGCTGCATCTGCACTTTATGGGGCCCGCGGCCAGAATGGGGTGATCATGATCACCACCCGCAGCGGTTCAAAAAGAGAAGGGATCGGGATCACTTACCAGGCCATGGTATCTTCACAAACCCCGTTGATCAAACCCGATTTCCAGACGCAGTTTTCACAAGGGTCAGGCGGAAACTTTGGCCGGCTGGCAACACGCTCATGGGGAGCCAGAATGCAGGGGCAACAAGTGGAGAATTTCCTGGGCGAAAATATAACCCTCAACCCCGTAAGCACCCATCCTTACGATGATTTCTTCCGCCAGGCGGTAAATATCGACCATACCCTTTCCCTTGACAAAAGGGGTGAAACCAATGGCATCCTCTTTTCTGTGGCATGGAACCGCAACGACGGGCTTATCCGTACCAACGAAATCGACAAGAAGTCATTCAACATTCGTTATGATTCACAGTTTACCAGCTACTTAACCCTTGATGCCCGGGCCAACTACATCAATCAACAGGCACACAACCGCCCCAACCTGGCCGGTTCGCCTGATAATCCCATTTACCTGATGACCCTTATGCCGGTTTCGGTGCAAATGGACCAG
>SLIL01000095.1 GCA_007135645.1 Bacteroidales bacterium | reverse complement strand
TGAGAAAATGATCTCAACTGTATCTGCCGGAAGTGTAATGGAATAGAATCCGTAGGTGTTCGATGTGGCACCAATTCGCAGGTTGGGTTCATAAACATTTGCACCTACGAGGGTTTCGCGGCTTCCTTTTTCATAGATATAACCGCTTATGGTATAACGTTGGGACTGGCTTGCCTCAACATAAATTATTGTAAATAAGTACATTGCAATGATTGCAAAGAACCTGGGGAGTCTGAAACACATCATTTAAAAACTAATTTTTTTGGGTGCAAATTTGCAAAAAATATATCATATAACGATAGATTGATTTAATAAATTGCCGTAGTTAATAATAAATTATATTCAAAGGGAAAGAAAAAGTTGTAAGCCGGAAAGGCTTAAATGTGAATTGCCGCTTTGGTGGTTTAGTAAAAAAAAGAGGCTGTCTCAGGTGTTGAGACAGCCTCATATTGGTAATTGCCTGCACTGTGCAGCATGCTATTGTGAGCTCATTTCGAGAATCTTTTTTAAAATGCAATTGAAAATAAATCCCTTTTTAACTCACATAAATTCAATTAGTTGCGAGCTCCCCCTCTTAGGGGGGTGGGGGGTATTGCACTTTTTGAAATGAAGTCCATGTTTCTATTCAAAAGCCGCCACCGATTTGCGGATGATCTCCACACATTCCATCAATTGCTCTTCGGTGATAATAAGCGGGGGAGCAAAACGGATGATATCGCCGTGGGTGGGTTTAGCAAGCAGGCCGTTTTCAGCCATTTTAACACATACATCCCATGCTTCCTTGCCGTTTTTGGGCTTGATAACGATGGCATTGAGCAATCCTTTACCCCTAACCAGCGAGATCATATCAGACTTGATGGCTTTGAGTTCTTTACGCAGGATTTCGCCCAGTTTCTGTGCTTTCTCGGCCAGTTTTTCTTCTTTGATCACTTCGAGGGCAGCATAGGCTACGCGCGCAGCAACGGGGTTGCCACCAAAGGTTGAACCATGTTGTCCGGGCTTGATCACCAGCATAACATCATCATTGGCCAGAACGGCTGAAACAGGATATATACCACCACTGATGGCTTTACCCAGGATCAGTACATCGGGTTTAACATTCACATGGTCGCAAGCCAGCAGTTTTCCAGTGCGGGCAATACCTGTTTGTACCTCGTCGGCAATAAAGAGCACGTTGTGCTTTTCACACAGCTCTTTACATTTTGGCAGGTAGCTGTCGCAGGGGACAAATACCCCTGCTTCGCCCTGAATAGGTTCTACCAGGAATCCGGCAACATGGGGATCTTTCAGCGCCTCGGCCAGTGCATCGGCATCGTTGTAGGGAATACGGATAAACCCTGGAGTGAACGGGCCATAGTCTCCATAACCATCGGGATCATTGGAGAAGGAAACAATGGTAGTAGTCCTGCCGTGGAAATTGTTTTCGCAAACCACGATTTTGGCCATATTCTCAGGAATACCTTTCTTTTTGTAGGCCCATTTACGGGTAAGTTTAATGGCAGTTTCAACAGCTTCTGCACCGGTATTCATGGGCAGCACCTTGTCAAAACCAAAATATTCTGTTACAAACTTCTCATATCTGCCCAGGATGTCGTTGTGGAATGCACGGGAAGTAAGTGCAAGGGTTTTTGACTGGTCGATCAGGGCATCCACGATTTTGGGATGGCAATGACCTTGATTTACAGCAGAATATGCTGAAAGGAAGTCATAATACCTCTTTCCTTCAACATCCCACACAAATACACCTTCTCCGCGAGAAAGGACAACGGGCAGGGGATGGTAGTTATGTGCACCGTACTTGTCTTCCAGATCAATTAATTGCTGTGAGCTCAGCTTTTCAGTCATTACATTACTCATATTAATTCTCCTTTACTATTTAAATGAATTTTTTATGTTTTGAATTATAAGATGTATTGGTAAATTGGGGGCAAATATAGGAAAAAGGTTTTGATTTAATGAGCAAATTATCCCGGGTTATTTTTCTGAAAACTAAAACATTAGATGAACCTGCCCCTAAAGGTGGCCAACAGGAGTTTAAAGCGACGAATGGGGGAAATAATTTTTTGAACCAAACAATTGTATAGTTGAGTAATTCTTATCAGGGGAAGATGAGGTGAATTGTAACTTCTTATTCTTAAACCATTCAATCCAGAAACCTGTTTTTTAATTCCGGCGAAGGGATCATGCACTGATCCTTTTTTCCGAACCACTTGTAACGGTTACGGCTTATGATGCGGTAAAAAAAATCCCTGATAAAACGAGGTACTATTAAAAATGCAGCAAGGAGCGGCCAGGGGAATTTTAATTTTTTGCAGATATGCAACACGGCTGTGGATCTTTCCAGCAAACGGCCATCCTTGAAGTAAATAATCGTATCGAACTCCGGATTATCCGGATAATTCTCTCCCAGAAACTCACGAGCAAAATCAGACTGAAGAGAGGCAAACCGGAAAATGTTTTTTGAGTCTCGCCTGATAATAAACTGAACGGCATTGTTGCACAAGTTGCAAACACCGTCAAAAAAGATGATATGATTGGGTTCTGTTTGCATTATTACCACCTAAACAATAAAACAACAATTGAGGTTTAAAATGCAACCAAATAACCTTTTTCTCTTCTTATCTTTGCGCAAATTTAAAGTAGTACCTGCAAGAAAACGCCAATTACTGCGTTGGGCTTGCCTTCAAAACAGTGTCATCCCGAATTTACTTCGGGACTCCTGTTTTTCAGTCTTCGCCCGCCTTGTACTTGACGCTTTCTTATCAGGCACTAAGAAAAACACGAGTTTTGTGCAAAATTTAAATATGAGCAGAAAAAGAAGACAAAAACTATACAATCAGATACTGGAAAACCTGGAGATCACCGGGGTAGCCGCCGAAGGAAAAGCCATAGCACGCCATAATGATATGGTGGTGTTTGTGGCTTTCGGTGCTCCGGGCGATGTGGTGGATGTGAGAATAAAAAAAGTGCAGCGCAGGCATGTGGAAGCAGAGATCGTGCGCTTTCACAGGCAGTCAACCCGGCGGGCAACCCCCTTTTGTGAGCATTTTGGCATCTGTGGCGGATGCAAGTGGCAGCATCTTCCTTATGATGAACAGCTCAAATACAAAGAGCAACAGGTTACAGACAACATCATACGTATAGGAAAGGTAGATTATGATTTTGAGCTAATACCTGTAAAAGGTTCTGCCGATACGGATTTTTACCGCAACAAGCTGGAATATACCTTTGCTGCCCGCCGATGGCTATCTCCCCAGGAAATAGCGCAAGGAGACGAGATAGTAGATTTGCAGGCCCTTGGATTTCATATTCCCGGGTTTTATGATAAGGTACTGGATATCAAAAAGTGCTGGCTGCAGCCTGATCCGTCCAATGAGATCCGTTTGGCAGTAAAGGATTTTGCCCTGAAAAACCAGATCACTTTTTTTGACTACAAGGAGCATTCCGGGTTACTTCGCAACATCATTATCCGCAACAACCTGAAAGGGGAGTTTATGGTGATCCTGGTCTGTGCCCCTGGTGAAGAGGATAAACGAGACCTTTTGCTGCAATATATTAAGGAGAAATTTGTCGAGGTTCTTTCTGTATTTTACATGATCAGTGATAAGAAAAACAGCAGCGTTGGCGACCTGGAGCCGGTTCATTACCATGGTGCAAGGTGGTTGACGGAAGAAATGGAAGGGTTGCAGTTCCAGATCGGGCCCCTGTCATTTTATCAAACCAACAGCCGGCAGGCATACGAGTTGTATAAAATTGCCAGGGATTTCGCAGCATTGTCAGGAGATGAGCTGGTTTACGACCTGTACACAGGCACAGGCACCATTGCCTTGTTTGTGGCTGCGCTTGCCAGAAAGGTTATCGGGGTTGAATATGTGGAAGAGGCCGTTGCCCATGCGCGCGAAAATGCGCAGCTCAATTCCATCGAAAACGTGGAATTTACGGCAGGGGATATGGCTAAGGTCCTCACGGAAGAATTTATCCAGGCCAAAGGAATGCCCGATGTGATCATTACCGACCCGCCCAGGGCAGGGATGCATCCCGATGTAACCAGACAAATATTGCACAGCGGCGCAAAAAAGATTGTGTATGTAAGTTGCAATCCTGCTACCCAGGCCAGGGATATTGAATTGCTTGCCGAAAAGTACAGTGTTACTAAAGTGCAGGCCGTGGATATGTTTCCCCATACACAGCATGTGGAGAGCGTGGTTCTGCTGGAAAGGTTTTAGGTTTAATCTTTCTGATCCTGTTAATTTCGGTGCACGCTGCACCTTTCTCTGATCAGAAATTTATTAATCCGTGTAAATCCGTTCAATCCGCGTCATCCGTGTTCGAAAAGCTTTTATTGTATGAAAACGCATTCAAATTATTCAAATTAATAGATACATACCTTTTGCGGGGTGGTGTCATAATCCAGACTAAGCGGAATTTAGCTTTGCTGAGCTCCCTTCGGTCGGTTGCAATTCCACTTAATGTGACGGGGCCACTCCAGGTGACCCCGCCACTCAACAATTGCATTCCAGTTTCGAGCGGCATTACAAATGCCGCTCAGCTGCGGTGCATCCCAGCTAAGCGGAAATTGCAATTCCGCTTCAATTTCCCCGGCTAATCAGAAT
>SLIL01000109.1 GCA_007135645.1 Bacteroidales bacterium | reverse complement strand
CACCATATTTTTTCTTTACTTTCCAGCTGTCGTAGTTGGTATGCCGGTATCCTGCACCACAGGAAATATGCTGCACATCACCAAATACTTTTTCCTGGCCCAACCGCATGATCTCCTGCGTGTAGGGTTCGTATTGCATGCGGTAACCAATGGAAAGACCCACATTATTTTTTCGGCATGCAGCGATCATCTCCCTGCATTCCTGCGCATCCATGGCCATTGGTTTTTCGCAGATGACATGTTTTCCGGCTTCAGCTCCCCTTATGGTAAATTCCTTGTGCATATTGTTGGGAAGCACCACATACACGATATCAATGTCGGGATTGGAAGCAATTTCATCAAAATTCTGGTAATTATAAATATTCTTTTGTGGGATGTTGTACCGCTCGGCCCAGATTTTTTCTTTTGCCGGGGTTCCTGTTACAATCCCCGCCAGATAAGCAACATTAGTTTCCTGAAGCGCCGGGGCAAGAATGTCGGTACTGTACCAGCCCAGGCCAATCAAAGCTATTCCCATGCGCTTTTGCTTTCCGGTAAGAATAGAAGGAAAAACACTGGTGGAAGGCGCCAGTACTGCTCCTGCAGCACCAATGGCTGACAATTTCACAAAATCCCTGCGGGTAGTTTTTGTAATGGATGATTTCATAGCTCTATGGTTTTGGTTTAAGAAGTAAAGATAATTAAGTTCAATGGGTTTGTCAGAGAATATCCTTCAAAAAAGGATATTTTAATTATATTTGTCCGCAGAACATATAACCAAAGTGTTTTAGAAACTTAAGAAAAACCAATGAACAGAAGAGAAAGTTTACAAACCATGGGGCTGGCCACGGCCGCGCTGATGATCCCTGGTGTGGCATGCTCACGTCCTGCCAGGGAACAAACAAAATTTCGCTATTGTTTGAACACCAGCACCATAAGAGGACAGGAGCTGGGTCTGCTCGGGGATATTGAAACAGCAGCCCGGGCAGGATACGACAGCCTTGAGCTATGGGTACGTGATGTTCAGGCTTATGTAAACAGTGGAAAAACGTTTCAATCTCTACATACTTTCATCAGGGATAACGGACTGGAAGTGGCCAATGCCATTGGGTTTGCACCCTGGCTGTCGGACGACGAAGAGACCAGTCAGCGGGGATTTGTACAGATGCGCGAAGAAATGGAACTGATGGCTGCCATTGGTTGTACACGTATTGCTGCACCGCCAGCCGGACAATTTATACGGCATGAACTTGATCTGTTTGAAGCAGGGGATAAATACCGCAGATTGATTGCCCTGGGCCGCGAAACCGGAGTGATGCCTCACCTGGAGTTCTGGGGTGCCTCCCCGGTGTTGTTCCACATGGGGCAGATCATGATGATTGGCGCTGCAGCCGGCGATCCCGATGTGAAACTTCTTCCTGATGTTTATCATATGTTCAGGGGCGGCTCGTCTTATGAAAGTCTCAAAATGCTGCAGGGACATACCATTGAGATCTTTCATATCAATGATTTCCAGGCAGATATTCCACGTACTGACCAAACCGATGCCGACAGGGTACACCCGGGAGATGGGGCCGCACCAATGCAGCAGATCTTTGACGATTTGTATGAAATGGGTGGGGTAAAATACCTTTCGCTGGAACTTTTTAATCCAGGCTACTGGCAGCAGGATGCTTTGGAGGTTGCCAGGACAGGTTTGGAGAAGATGAAAAAATTTGCGAAGGGAAGATGAAAATTCCGGATGCAAGTATATATCAAAAATTCCGTTCCTTTTTAATGGTATTATAAGCCTCATTCACCTTCTGGAATTTTTCCTTTGCGGCATGCTGAAATTCCTCGCCCAGGTGGCTTACCCTGTCAGGGTGATATTTCAGGGCCATAGCCCGAAAGGCTTTTTTGATCTCCTCTTCAGTGGCAGTGGGAGAAACCTCCAGTATTTTGTAGGCACTGTCGGTTTCCTTCACAAACATGTTTTTGATAGAAACAAAGTCGTACTGGTTGATATTGAGCCATTGGGAAATATCCTCAATTACCTTTACCTCGCGTGGGTGAGCCTGCCCGTCGGCCAGGGCAATGCCAAAAAGAAAATGCAGCAGTTGCAAACGGCTGTGCAAATCCATGTGTGAGCGGATCTGAAAGCAAACATCCCGCAGCGGGATGTCCTGGTTAAGAATATCACGGAACGCGCGCATATAATGCTGGGTTTGCTCCACGCCAAAGTTTTGCACAAAAAAGGCTTTGATATAATCCAGCTCCGATTTTAACTGCTTACCATCGGCTTTCATCACAGCAGCGGATAATATCAGCAGGCTGATCCTGAAATCGCCCGGCTGTGTGCCCACCTTACGATCCCGGTATTCAAATTCACCGGAGTTCATGCTGTCGAAGGCTGATCCCATGAGAAAGCCCATGATGCCTCCAATGGGGCCGCCAAAAGCCCAGCCCAGCCCACCCAGAATCCATTTACCGTATCCGCTTACTTCCATGTTGGTTTGTTTTTGATCCCAGAATCTGCTGCGAAAAGCAAAAAAAAACAAATCTTTCTAAATAAACAAGGCTTGCTTTTTCTCACCACACTATTTTGCGTGTGCACAGGTTTTTATTTTGTTCGTCTAATTATTTTTGTGAAAAGATCTTCTGTTGAAATAAATTTGTTCCACCCTTTTTTATTCAACCCTCTTTGTAATTCTTTGTCTCCGCTCCACAATTTTCCTTTAATATGTTCAGTCAAAGCAACAAATTCTGTATCATCTATATCAACATCTTTTGTTAAGCTTTCAGCAAATTCGTATGATTCTTTTGGGATAAGTTTTAGATTTATAAATCTTATTTTGTTGGTTATTAAGGTGATGACTCTATTTAACTCTTGATCCGAATAGTTTGAAATATTCTTGATTTTATCTTTATGTCCTTCTATCTCAAACGACAATTGCTCTGTTGAGTAGAAATTCAGTCTACTCTTAGGTTGCAATAAAATTCTGGCAATTTTGCTGTTTGTATTGAGAATTGCACTAAATGCAATATTTGTATCAACAACTACTCTCATTGGTCGAATTGTTGCCTGGTTCTTTCCCAGCGACCTTTTTTAATCGTTTTAACTAAATCATCAACATCCTTTTGTTTTGTTTCAGAAATCTTTGTTAGCTCTTTATATTCAAATAAATCAGTCAAATCCTGCAGATCATCCAGATTCATATTTCCTGGGAACCTGAAAATTATTTCATTAGATGTTCTCTCTATAATCATAACTCTTTTTTCTTCAAATATACGAATTTCTTCGCAAGTAGTTTTTCTAGTATAAACTTACGTATAACATGCAAATATAACTACTTTCAAGATTTAATAAACCCTATCTTTGCACCTTGCCTTTTTAAATCATTTTTAATTGAATACCCATGAGCAAAATGAGCAAAAAAAGAGAGATCATACTGCTTAACATCAGCGGTAAGGACCGGCCCGGGCAAACTTCTGCCCTGACTGAAGTGCTTGCCCAGTATAATGTGAATATCCTGGATATTGGCCAGGCGGTAATTCACCAGGATCTGGGGTTGGGAATCCTGTTTGAAGTATCTGCCGAGGCAGAATCTTCGCCTATCCTTAAGGATCTGTTGTTTAAAGCCTACGAGATCGGGCTAAATGTTACATTCACCCCTATTACGGAGAAACAATACAATGACTGGGTTTCACGTCAGGGCAAGGAGCGTTTTATTATCACTCTTATTTCCAGAAAACTTACCGCCGGCCAGCTGGCAGCCGTTACCAAAGAGATTCATCAGCAAAAGCTCAATATCGATATCATCACCAGGTTGAGCGGCAGGATCCCTCTCGACAGGCAGGAAGACCATGCAAAGTCGGTGGTGGAGATGTCGCTCAGGGGTAAACCGGTGGACATGGAAGCCATGAAAACCCGTTTCATTGAGATTTCCGGCTCCACGGGCATTGATATTGCTTTTCAGAAAGACAATATCTTCCGCAGAACCCGCCGGCTGGTGTGTTTCGACATGGATTCAACCCTTATACAGGCTGAAGTGATCGACGAGCTGGCACGAAAAGCAGGGGTATATGACCAGGTAAGTGCCATTACGGAGTCGGCTATGCGAGGCGAAATTGATTTTAACGAAAGTTTTGTTAAGCGCGTGGCCATGCTCAAAGGGCTGGATGAAGCGGTAATGAAAGAAGTTGCCGAAAACCTGCCCCTTACCGAAGGAGTGGAACGTCTTTTTAAAGCTCTCAAACAATATGGGTACCGCACGGCCATCCTTTCCGGCGGGTTTACCTATTTTGGCAATTTCCTTAAAAACAAACTGGGCATCGACTATGTATTTGCCAATCAGCTTGAGATCAAGGATGGCAAACTAACCGGGCGCCATGTGGGCGATATTGTGGATGGGGAAAAGAAAGCTGAGCTGGTTAAGCTCATAGCCTTTAAGGAGGATATCCATATGGAGCAGGTAATTGCCGTGGGCGATGGCTCCAATGACCTGCCCATGATACGGCAGGCCGGGCTGGGTATTGCATTCCATGCAAAGCCCAAGGTAAAAGCATCAGCCGAGCATGCCATCTCTACCAACGGGTTGGATGCAATCCTGTATCTCCTTGGTTTCAGAGACAGGGAGATGAATCTCTGAGAGTATCGTTAAAACACCTGTT
>SLIL01000472.1 GCA_007135645.1 Bacteroidales bacterium | reverse complement strand
TTGTCACAATTCGATAAAGGGTATAAGTTTCCCAATGACAGTGTTGTGGTCTCGCGGTTTATGGCTCCGGGTTACCTCACAGTTGCACTGGGTATTGATTACAAACCCTTTGAATTTCTTTCCATTTTTGCATCTCCTGCCACCGGTAAATTTACTTTTGTTCTCGACGATGATCTTTCTGAAGCAGGTGCATTTGGAGTTGATCCCGGTAAAAACGTAAACCCCGAATTTGGTGCACTGGTAAGGATTGAGTTCCGAAGAGAAGTTTTTACCAATGTAAATGTAAACTCAAGGATTGTATTATTCAACAACATTACTGACTCTGATGTAAGCAACCGGAAAAATACCGATGTTGACTGGCTTACCAGTATTAACATGCCTATAAACCAGTATCTCACAGCAACAGTAGGCTTTCATCTGCTCTATGACCATGATATTAAAATTCCTGTTTTCGAGGAGGTTAACGGAGAACAGGTTCAGGTTGGAGCACGACCTACAACCCAGTTTATGCAACAGTTTGGGCTGGGCCTGGTTTATAACTTTTAAAAAAAGCAGGGCTGGTTGTTAAACCGGCCCTGCAGCTGTTAACCTTTCCATCCAAACCTATTTAGTAAACAGCATTTCTCTGTATTTTGGAAGAGTCCACATTTCATCGTCTATAAGGATCTCGAGCTTATCCACGTGGTAGCGGATTTTGTCCAGATAGGGTTTTACTTCATAACAATAGAAATGTGCCCTTTTTTCAGCAGATTCAATCGCGTTGGCTTCCTTGCGTTTTTCAATCATTTCCTGCACAAACTGTCTGATGGCGGTAAAATGATCTGAGATTTTTCCAATGATGTAGATCTGCGACTCAGCCTGCTTTTTAAATTGTTCCTCCGTGAGGATCTCCTTAAGCCCTTTTACATTCTCAACCAGGATATTCTGATACCTGATGGCTGTAGGAATGATATGGTTACCGGCAAGATCTGCCAGGGAGCGAGACTCGATCTGCAATACCTTGGCATAGTTTTCAAGTCGTATTTCATAACGTGCATGTAGTTCTTTCTCCGTGAAAATTTCGTTTTCAGTAAAGAGCTTCACGGTTTTTTCTGAGATATAAGAGCCTAATGCATCGGGAGTATTTTTAAGGTTGGAAAGCCCGCGTTTTTCAGCTTCTACTACCCATTCTTCGCTATATCCGTTTCCTTCAAACAAGATTGGCCAGGACTCTTCAATATAATCGCGAAGAATTTTAAAAATTGCCACATCCTTGTCTTCTCCGCCTTCCATAGCCTTCTCTACGGCAAATCGGAACTGCTTTAACTGATCAGCAGTGATAGAATTTAATACAATCATGGCTGGCCCGCAGTTAGCAGCAGAACCTACAGCTCGGAGCTCAAATTTGTTGCCAGTAAAGGCTACCGGTGAAGTACGGTTTCTGTCCGTATTATCAAGGATGATTTTGGGAATCTTACCAATATCTAACTTCAGCTCTGTTTTTTCTTCGGGAGTCATTTTATCATCCTTCACCTTTTCCTTCAGGTCGTAAAGTACCTTGGTAAGCTGAGAGCCGATAAATACGGAGATAATGGCAGGAGGCGCTTCGTTGGCTCCCAATCTGTGATCGTTTCCTGCGGAAGCAATGGCCGCCCTGATCAGATCAGCATTCTTATGCACTGCCTTGATGAAATTCACAAAGAAAGTAAGGAAGAGCAGGTTGGTTTTGGGGGTATGACCCGGGCTCAACAGGTTTTTTCCCGTGTTGGTGGCCAGTGACCAGTTGTTGTGTTTACCGCTCCCGTTTACGCCTGCAAAGGGTTTTTCATGGAAAAGAATGCGGAATCTGTGTTTGCGGGCCACTTTTTCCATCACGATCATCACCAGTAGATTGTGATCGTTGGCAATATTGGCCTCCTCATATACTGGTGCCAGCTCAAACTGATTAGGGGCCACCTCATTGTGCCTTGTTTTTGCAGGTATACCCAGTTTCCATGCTTCGTATTCAAATTCTTTCATAAAAGCCTTAACCCGCGGAGCTATGGCACCAAAATAATGGTCTTCCAGCTGTTGTCCTTTGGCCGGGGGGTGGCCCAAAAGGGTGCGTCCGGTCATTACAATGTCAGGGCGGGCATAAAACAATGCTTCGTCTATCAGGAAATATTCCTGTTCCCAGCCCAGGGTAGGAATTACTTTGGTAATGCTGCGGTCAAATAGCTGGCATACTTCGGTTGCTTCCTTATCTATGAATGAAAGTGACTTCAGAAGCGGGGTTTTAAAGTCAAGGGCTTCGCCTGTGTAGGCAATGAATATGGTGGGAATACATAATGTATTGTCCAGGATAAAAGCAGGAGAGGAGGGATCCCAAGCAGTATAACCGCGGGCTTCAAAAGTATTGCGCAAACCTCCGCTGGGCAAACTGCTGGCATCAGGTTCCTGTTGTACCAGTTTAGCACCGTCAAATTGTTCTATGGATCTGTTGTCAGACGAAGGGATATAAAATGAATCATGCTTTTCTGCTGTAGCACCATTGAGGGGTTGAAACCAGTGTGTATAATGTGTGGCTCCTTTGCTAATAGCCCATGCACGCATGGCTGATGCCACCTGATCTGCAATTTTCTTGTCTATCTTTTCTGATTTTTCGATGTTTTCAGTAATGCTTTTATAAACATCATCAGGAAGATACTCCTGCATTGCACGTTTATTGAATACATTAATACCGTAATACTCCCAAACTTTTGCAGGGATCTCCGGAATTTCTACCGGTTTGTTTCTCAAGGCTTCTTTTAGGGCAGTGAATCGTCTGTTGCTCATAATTTGAAAAGTTTTAAAATTACAGGCAAATGTACTAAAAAAATATAGGCAACCAAGAAAAAAGTATATTATTTTTAAGTTAATGATGAAAAAACAGGGGGTATGTCTGTAAAAATATGGTTAATTTAAAAAGAAGGCTGTGTTCTGGTGAAAATCAAAGATGATTTTATGATTTGAAATTTTTCAGTAGTATTTCGGATAAAAAAGCCCGGTAATTCACTAATTTTGTTGAGTTGAACCAGATTAGTTGCAGATGCTGATCAACAATTTGAAAAATGATCTGAAAAATACTGCTATCAGGGTTTTGAGCAACATTTTTGGTTTTTTTTCGTACATATATAAATAATAAAAGCATAAAAACACACCGCTTGAAAAAATATATAAGATCTATACTATTTTGCCTTTTTTTCTTTGTGTTAACAGGGGGGAGTTCAGGACAGGGAAGGGGACAAAACGAAGAGAAACCTCCTCTTACGCGCATTTTATTTGTTTTTGATGCTTCGCAAAGTATGTTTGCCCGCTGGCAAAGTGATATGCGTATCAATATAGCACGAAACCTTTTGATTGAACTTCTGGATAGTCTGGAGCATATTGATCATACGCAATTTGCCCTTCGGGTATATGGTCACCAGAAACGTTTTCCACCCCAGGATTGCGATGACTCCAGGCTCGAAGTCCCTTTTGCCGATAACAATATTCCCAATATCAGAAGGAGGCTAAGGTCCATTACACCCCGAGGTACAACTCCCATTGCTATTTCACTGGAAAGGGCACAATACGATTTCCCACCCTGCGACAATTGCCGTAACATTATTGTTTTGATCACCGACGGAATAGAAGAATGCGGTGGAGATCCCTGTGCAGTATCACGTGAATTGCAAAGAAAAGGGATTGTGCTGCGACCGTTTATTATAGGTATAGGCCGCGATTTCAGGGAGGATTTTGAATGTGTAGGTGAATATTTTGATGCCACCAGCGAAGTTGAATTCAGACAGAGTCTGAAAGTAGTGATCTCTCAGGCGATGGACAATACCACAGCACAGATAAACCTTCTGGATATCAACGGAATCCCTTCAGAAACAAATGTGCCCATTACCTTTTATGACCATGTGAGTGGAAAAATTCTCAATAACTTTGTTCATACCCTTAACCACCGTGGATTACCTGATACAATTTATTCTCTTGATCCCCTGGTAACCTATACCATGAAGGTGCATACCATGCCCCCGGTAGTGATTGATAGTATTAAGGTAAATCCCGGTAAACACAATATTATTCCTGCCGATACACCCCAGGGTAGTCTTACCCTGCTTGTTGCAGGTACTCCCCAGATCGCTTACCGGACAATTATACGAAAAAGTGGTGAACTGGAAACCCTAACTACCCAAACCTTTGGAAATACTGAGAAATACCTTGTGGGTAAATACGACCTGGAGATCCTCTCTCTGCCACGAATTTATGTGAAAGATGTAGACATCAGCCAAAGCCACAACACTACCGTAGAGGTGCCACAACCCGGCATTGCAGTCATCAGATTGCCCTCGGAAGGCTTTGCCAAAGTATTGCTGGAAGAGAATAACGAACTGCAGGTTGTTCATACCATCAGGGAAAATGTGAACCGGGAAACCATTTATCTGCAGCCAGGCCGATACAGGGTAGTATACAGGTCAAGAGCATCCAGTCAAACCACCTTTTCAGTAGAAAGATCGTTCAGGATTGAATCAGGAATATCAACCATGGTTAACCTGAGCTTCTAAAGCCTGCATCCGTTTTAATGCAATCTGTTTTTTGGGTCTCATTAAACCTTTTTATAATAAGTTGGTCAAACCACCAACAAGCAAT
>SLIL01000041.1 GCA_007135645.1 Bacteroidales bacterium | reverse complement strand
GTTATTTTTATGCCTTTTGTGTTCATCAACACCCCACCGCCCGGTTTGGTACAGATCAGTGTGGTATCACTATATGGGTTTATGATTGGCATTGTGGCTTTCCTGTTATTTTTCCTGGCATTAAGGAAGCTAAAAATGAGTCATTACTCCCTGTTCACTTATTGGGAAGTCATTGCTGCCATTATGTTTGGTGCCGTATTTTTCGGTGAAGCAATCACCGCGAATATGGTCATCGGGGGAGGTTTAATCCTGGTAGCAGGTATCTTATTAAGAAAACAGCGCAATCAAGCCATATTAAAATAAAGCTATCCTTTTGCACCCATCATGCAGGAAACTTTTGCCCCCAATGCGGACAATCAAAAATGCAGCTTCAAAGTAGGGAAGCTATTGCTGATAGTGTATATCAAGACATAAGGGAACAATATCCGGAAATCACCCTTCCAGAACGCAGTAGCAATACGGCTTCTGGTGCTTACAGTTATTTATCTTTTTGTACCAGCACTGGTAACCGCTTTTATCGCATTGCTTTCTTTTACATAAATTACCAGTCTTTTGGAGCGTGTGTAAACCCAATATCATTCACCACCACCACTCCTTGTGGTGTAATATTGAAAATAAAGCTGATGCAGGTGATTTGCTCAAAATCAAATTCCGGATAATGTGCTGCAAATGGCGCAAGCGGAAAGGTATGGGTCTGGAGAATGGTTTCTGTTTCGGGTTGTTTTTGCATGAATGCAAGTTTGGTTAATCGTCGCTTGAGCGGAGGTTGCACCGGGGCAAAATGACTCAACGGGAACTCAATAACAGACCCATTGATATCCCCCAGCCGGATGGTGAAATCAATAAATTCTACGCCTTCTTCAACGATCTCCTTCTGCTGTTCTTCCTGTATGGTCCCATCATTGACGGACGGTTCGGATTCTTTATCTGTTTTTGCCTCCGTATTTTCCACTTCATTTTTCTTTGGAGGATCTGCCTTTTGGGTGGATCCAGCCAGATGAACAATCAGTTTGGATTGTTTTCCTGTTTGAATGGCTTCTGAAGGAAAGCTGATATGATAAGCCGGTAAGAGTGAGTCAGATTCAGTGGTATTCCAGCCCAGGAGAAGAGCCCGGGTACCATAATCTCCCCAACTCAAAGGCAGGGTATGCTCACGCCAGATGCTCAGATCACTGGCATGAATATGGCTACCAGCCACCGAAGCCGTACTCAGGTCAATATCTTCCATAAAAGTGCCGACATACTCTGTCCCAGATTGCTCAAATTGATTGATATAGATGGTTTTCGGCAACCAATGCCTGGCATGTCGATGGTCTATGAACATCTTACGCAGCGCGGTTTCATTGCGCAGGCTTGCATCCAGAAAAGCACTGATATAAGTTCTGGCAATGCGTTGCTGATCCTCTTCCGGGATGAGCTGGCCCAGATTGTAAAAGTTGCTACGCGGACCAGGAAAGTCTGTTCGGCCCCACACAGTGTTGAACTGACCATGATTTGCCCCCCAGATATAAACACCAGCCCTGAAACCATCAAATTCTTCAGAAAAGCTGATCCGGTTAAACTGCCGCATCCCCTGGTAAGAATGAACATCCGCATCATGAGAACCCTGAAGCACCAGGTAATTGAGGTCGGTTAGCGGGGTTCGGGTACGTGCAGGCTGATATTGTCCATCGGAAGGGGCAATGGCAATGATAGCACGGATATTGAATTGAAAGTCAAACACCTCATTGGCATCATCGGGATAGAATGGCAAACGGTTGAACAATGCCGCATGACCAACAGCCTCTCCACCCCGTGAATGACCAATAAGTGCAATCAGATCCATATCAACCTTTTGGTAAAAAAGACTCATTTTATCTTCATTCCACTGTTGCCACACTTCTAAATGCTTTAACAAAAGCCAACCCCTGGCATCGTTTTCATTGCTCAATCCTTTGGGGATATCGGTAAAGGTTCCGTTGAGAAAATTCTGATCAACAGAGACCAGGATATAGCCCCTGGAAGCCAGCAATTCACCCAGGTAATCATAGCCCGGATCAGAAAAGTTCTGAGCCAGGTGATTTCCGTGAACAACAAGCACAAGGGGAAAAGGCCCCTCCCCTTCAGGATACCAAACCTTCGCATTCAGCGGAAGGTTTCTCTTGTCAAAACCAAAATAGCGCGTACGCATATTTCCGCTAAACCCCTTCCAGGACTCAAGAAATCTTGAACCATCAACTGGCACGGTGATTAAATCGGCCGCAGAACCAAACTCCTTGCGCCTCTTGTCTTCACCGCTTCCATAGGTCAGATAGGCAACAGCAAAAGATCCTGGTTCACCCGGGTTCATCATATCAAGCACAGGGGGCAGATTCTCAACCGACATGGCTGCATACCCAGGTAATTCAACAGTCTTACCCGGATGTAAAAGCCAGATCAAACCACCGGAAACTCCCGAAATACCAACCACAAGGCCCAGAATGGTCAGCACCTTATGGAATCCATTCAGACCAGGCCACTTCTTCTTCCTGAACTGCTGAATAGCACCTCCGATCAGTGCACAGCAAAAAACGATGGTAAATATCAACAGGATACTTCCCGTTGTGGAGAGGTGGAAAAACAGCATAATACCCGGTATACCTGCTACAATGCCCACGGCCACCCAGAAAGGGATCCGGGCCAATAGGCTTAACAGTGAAACACCCAAAAAAGCACCGAGAAATGAAATACCCAGAACTGAAACCGTCATGAGGATAACAGCCGGCCACCCCAGTGCATTTATATAAACAAAACCGGAAGCCAGCACGGCCATGGCAAATCCTGCAAAAATGGCCAGCGTAGCACCGGTCAATGTATTATGATCTGTGGAAAAATTTTCTTTCAACCAGGCTTTTGCTGATTGAAAGCGGTATGTGAACTTGTTGGCAAATGATTTCAACTTGTAAAAACGGTTTGGGTTCAAGCTTCATTCATCATTATAGTTCTTTTTATCCCTGAAATATTTTTTCTGCTGAAGCGAACTGGATCAAAAAATTACTCCCTAACACACCGCACGCTAAACCCGGCACCCTTATCGCCGAAGCCGCGGTCAACGCCATAGTAACCATGGTACATATACCAGCCATATCCGGCTTCTTCTGAGATCTCTGACGAAGACCAGAACAAGGCATTGGCCCCTTTTGTCACGAATGTACCGCTGGCATGGCGATTCCCTCCGGGAAGCGCTCCAAATCCAAATTCATCTGTACCATAATTCACTGAGAAAGTTTCCCACCGGGGATGCTCCATGGTGTCATATTCTCCCCCAAAGGGCGAACCAACCTGCCTGCGTGATTTGAGCTTGTTGCCCATTTGTTCTCCCACATAACCGGTCAGGTAAAGCCAGTCTTCATGGTCAGCTACCCGCCAACCGGCAGGACACAGACCGCTGGGGTTGGTCACCGCATACCAGTTATACAATGCACCATAGATCGCTTTATTGGCGATATCGTTATCATACCAGGCATAGCCTCCCAGTTGATTATTACGCCATGCGGTCATGTTGTCGCCGGGATATTCAATGGGGGTACCATCTTGGTAAGTGGTGGTTTTAAGGTTTTCGGCCATCCACTCCAGGTCTCCGATAATCACTGTCCGGTAGGTGTTGCCATCCACATCGGTCACTGGAGTTCCGGCAATGACAGCGGCTTCACGGGTAGCATCCATGGCCTCCCCTGTCTGTTGTTCACGGTCGGAAGCACAGGAAGCAGCCATCAAACCCGTAAGGAAAAAAACGATCATTAAATTGCGATTTTTCATGGGAATATGGTTTGGTTAAAATATCTGCAAATCAGGGTTTATCAAGGAGCTAATTGACTACAAAGCTATTTAGTTTGTTCAGGTATTCATCCGGAATCCGAACACCCAGACCAGGGCCTTCGGGCATGCCAATCCTTCCTTTTTCATGGTAAGTGATTCCGCCTTCAACCGGGTCAAATGCTGCCATCAATGGTGAATCAAAATCAAAATACCTGATCAGGTCACTGACAAAGGCCAGGTGTGCGCAGGCAGTGAAAGCCACCCGTGATTCCAGGAAGCCCCCAATTTGCATAGGCATACCCTGCTGTTCCGCCAGTTTGATGATCTTTAATGCCTTGAACAGTCCGCTGGATTTGCCCATCTTCAGGTTGAACATATCACAGGCTTGCATATCAATGAGTCGTTTGGCATCATGATGATCGGTACATGATTCATCAGCCATAACAGGAACCGGGCTATTGGCCCTGACTTTCACCAGCTCTGTGAATGCCCACCGGGGGATGGGTTCCTCACAATACTGCACATCGTATGGGGCGATCCCATTGAGGGTGTCAATGGCCTCTTCGACGGTCCAACCCTGGTTGGCATCCACCCGGATGGCCTTATCCTGTCCAATGGCCTCACGGATGCTTTTCACCCGCTCAACATCCAGCTTCCCTGAATTGCCCAGTTTAACCTTCACGATGCGGAACCCCCGGGCAACAATATCCAGGGCATCTTTGGCCATTTGCTGCGGTTCACCCATGCTTACGGTATAGTCCGTGAAAATCTGTTTGTCCTGCCTGCCACCCAGGTATTGGTAAAGGGGCATACCTGCAGCTTTTGAAGCCAGGTCGTGCAATGCAATATCGAAGGCACTTTTG
>SLIL01000397.1 GCA_007135645.1 Bacteroidales bacterium | reverse complement strand
TTGCAGCATCCACTTTCAGCACATCGGCCTGTTTATAGCCCCTGTGGGCATAAAGGGTATAGAGGCTATCGGAGCTTTCGTACCATTGAAAGTTAGCCCAGATGAAATGAGGCAATGGCGGTACATCAACGGCAATCTCTTTGCCCGACTTCAGATCAAAAATAACCGGTATATGATAGACTATAGTAGTATCGCCGGGCGATCCGCGATAGTAGCTCAGCAACCTGGGCCTGAAAAGGGTATCCACGGAGAAATCGAGGAGGTACATTTTTTCGGCATTTCTCAGATCGGCAATGTATGTAAAGATCTTCCTTGAGTCAGGCGACCAGTTTACAAAAAAGTTTTCTGGACGCTGCCCATTCTCCCCTTCCATGAGATCTGACCATCCCCAGGTATTGGCATATTCAAAATAGCGCTCCCCAAGGGTACTGAGCTGCTGCTCTTCTCCCGTTTCCAGCTCACGCACAAACAGGTTGTAATCCTTGATAAAAGCCTGGTATTTCCCATCGGGCGACAGACCGGGTTTACGGGCCTCATTGGCAGCATCCTGTTGCTGAAGCTCCCCCGTTTCGGTAGAAAAGTGCCAGGTGCGGCCGTCATGCCTGAAAGAGATCAGATCTTTCTCCTCAAACCTGATCCTGCTGAAAGGCAGCTCAGCCGCATCAATTGGTTTATCGATCTTCTCCGATAATTTTTCCGCAAGGGCTTCATGATCAAAAGCAGGCCTGGTTTCTTTTTCATCCAGAAAGGAGAGGAAAAATCGTTTCCCTTCCCGGGTTTGGGTTACATGCCAGAAACCACTGCTATCCTCTAGCCAGTTGGGCTGCACATTCAAATGATACACAAGTTTGCTGATGTTGGGCTGCAGCATAGTTTCTGCCCTTTCATAATGTGCCTCCGTAATGAGCATTGGAGAAGTGCAGCCGGCAAAAAGAAAAAACATCAAAACGATGGGATATACACTTTTCATGATCGTGGGTTTTTATTGAATTACAATGGTTTGGAAACCCTTGGTAAGCAAATCCACCCGGTTTCCTCTGGTAATTGTGCAGAGAACAATCACTGCTAAGCTTAAAACTGAGCAAATATAACAAGGTAAAAACCTTTGCTATGAACCTCATTTGACCAGTTATTGTACAATATTAGCAAATAAATCCCTAAACAATCGCTCTTTTAAGTCAATATTATATTTTTGCAATACAATAGTTGTATTCACAAGAGACCACAATCCGGACTTATTCAATGGGAATGCTGTTCGATATCAGACGCTACTCGGTGCATGATGGCCCGGGAATACGTACTGCCCTGTTTTTCAAGGGTTGTCCCCTTAATTGCTTGTGGTGCCACAATCCCGAAAGCATTCTGATTGATCCGCAGCCCATTGTAAGAGAAAGACATCTCGATGGGGAAAAAGAACTGATCACAGAAACTGTTGGGAAAGAATACACTACAGCAGAAGTCATGAAGATCATTGAACGCGATCTTCCATTCTATGAAGAAAGTGATGGAGGGGTAACCTTTTCAGGTGGCGAACCCCTGTTACAGCCTGAATTTTTACTGGGACTGCTCAATCAGTGCAAAGAATCCGGAATACATACCGCCATTGATACTTCCGGGCATGCAAAGGAAGAAATCTTCATGGAGGTTGCCCGGAATACTGATTTGATGCTTTTTGATATTAAATCTGCGGATCCGAAACTGCACAAAGAGCTCGCCGGTGAAAGCAATGAACGTATTCTGAGGAACCTTTTTGCTTTAAGAGAAATCAAAACCCCTGTCTGGATCCGGATCCCGGTAATTCCCGGATTCAACAATACGGTTTCAGACATGGAGCAGATTTGCAAACTTCTGGATGAATCAGGAGTAAGTGCAGATGCGGTGCACCTTCTCCCCTATCACCGTTTGGGTAAACAAAAATATGAAGCTCTGGGGATGCAAAAACCACCGGTATTTGCCCCTGCTACCAGTGCCGAAACAATGAAAAAACTGACAATGGTTTTTGAAAAAGGAGGTTACCGGGTAAAATTTGGTGGATAAAGACAACTGCTATTTTATGCATAAAAAGAAACATAAACACGGATCAAATGGATTTATAAGGCCTTTCCCAATCAGTGATTATCCGCAAAATCCGCGTTATCTGCGTTCTAAATACAAAACTATACAAAACCTAAACCGATGAACAAGCGAATACAACATCTTAGATCCCAAAGCCTTGAGGCTGAAAACATTCTCCATCATGAGAGGGCGCAACTGGTAACACAGTTCTATCGCGAAAAAGTGGAAGCCAATGATCCGGTGCCCATTCAGCGGGCAAAGTGTTTTGAATTCATCCTGAACAACAAGCAGCTTTACATCGGTGACAGCGAGCTGATTGTAGGCGAAAGAGGCCCTTTCCCCAAAGCCACACCCACTTATCCTGAGATCACCCTGCACTCACTTGAAGACCTCGATATTCTTCATAGCAGGCCCAAGGTGTATTTCAGGGTAAGCCCCGAAACCCGTAAGATTTACGAAACTGAGATTATCCCCTTCTGGAAGGGTCGTACCAACAGGGATAAACTCATGGGGATGATGAGTGGAGACTGGCTCAACGCATACCAGGCGGGGATCTTTACCGAATTCCAGGAACAACGGGCCCCTGGACATACCGTTTTGGGATACAAAATGTTTGGCAAGGGAATGCTCGACCTGATCAGGGAATGCGATGAAGTTCTGGCAAAACTGGAATCAGATCAGGGCAAAGAAGCCACCTTGCAAAAAGATGAACTGCAGGCCATGAAAATTGCCGCGCAGGCGATGATAGATTTTGCAAAAAGACACGCCGCAGCGCTTGAAGGACTTGCCTCCAAAGAAACCTCTGCACAGCGAAAGGAAGAACTTTTAAACATAGCAACCATTTGCAAACGTATACCTGCCCATGCTCCTGGCACCTTCCATGAAGCACTGCAGCATTATTGGTTCATCCATCTGGGTGTGATCACCGAACTTAACCCCTGGGATTCTTTCAACCCCGGCAGACTCGATCAGCATTTGATGCCATTTTACAAAGAAGAAACAACCAGTAGCAGCCTGGACAGGGAAAAAGCACGAGAGCTGCTTCAATGCTTCTGGATCAAATTCAACAACCATCCCGCACCGCCCAAAATGGGTGTAACCGCGCTGGAAAGCAACACCTATACCGATTTTGCTTTGATCAACCTGGGGGGTGTAAAAGCAGATGGGTCTGATGCGGTAAATGAAATGACCTACCTTATCCTGGAAGTAATAAAGGAAATGAGGTTGCTGCAGCCCAGCAGCATGGTGCAGATCAGCAAAAAGAACCCCGACCGGTTCATTCATAAAACGCTCGATATTACCCGGACAGGATTTGGCCAACCTTCCATTTTTAATACCGATGCCATTATTCAGCAGCTGTTGCGACAGGGAAAAAGCATCGAAGATGCCCGAAATGGCGGTGCATCGGGTTGTGTGGAGAGTGGTGCATTTGGTACAGAAGCTTATTTTCTTACCGGCTATTTCAATCTGGCAAAGATCCTTGAGCTTACCCTCAACAATGGGTTCGATCCCAGAACAAACCGCCAGGTGGGCCCGGAAACGGGCAATCCGGTTGACTTTAAAACCATTGAAGATTTTTTTCATGCCTACCAGTCACAAATTCAATATTTTACAGATGTAAAAATTGAGGGAAACCTGAAAATCGAAGAACTATTTGCCACCCAACTGCCTGTACCGTTTCTTTCGCTGCTAATTGATGATTGCATTGCAAGCGGAAAAGACTACAACGCCGGGGGTGCGCGCTACAACACCAGCTACATACAGGGCGTGGGTCTTGGAAGTGTTACCGACAGTTTAACCGCTATTCGGCACCATGTCTTTGACAGGCAAACCATTTCTTTGAAAGGCCTCACCGAAGCACTTGCATCGGATTTTGAAAACTACGAAGAGTTTCGGAAAGAGGTTGTTTTCAACACTCCAAAATACGGAAACGATGATGATTATGCTGATCAGCATGCTACCCTGCTATTCAATGCATTTTTCAATGCCGTTGACGGCAGGCCTTGTTATCGGGGTGGTTCGTTCCGTATCAACATGCTTCCTACCACCTGCCATGTCTATTTCGGAAGCATAACCGGAGCAATGCCCGACGGCAGACTTGCCGGCAAACCTCTCTCAGAAGGGATCAGTCCCTGCCAGGGAGCAGATACCAGCGGGCCAACAGCGGTACTAAAGTCAGCTTCAAAGATTGATCACATTAAAACCGGCGGAACGCTGCTCAACCAGAAATTCACCCCCTCTTTTTTCAACGACCCGGAGAGCTACAAAAAGCTCACCGCACTGATCCGTGCCTGGTTCAGGCTGGATGGCCATCATATTCAATTCAACGTGGTTTCGGCAGATACGCTCAGGGATGCACAGCAGCATCCTGAAAAATACCGCGATCTGATTGTTCGGGTTGCCGGATACAGTGATTATTTCAACGATCTTGGAGAAGATCTGCAAAATGAGATCATCGCCCGCACAGAACATTCAGACAGCTAGACAGAGGCAACATCAACCTATAGGAGTCCTGTAAATTAGTATGTGCTTGTTTTGCAATCCTTAGAAAGACATTTTAAGTAAAACATTGCGAAGCTCAAAAAAGCAGAT
>SLIL01000465.1 GCA_007135645.1 Bacteroidales bacterium | reverse complement strand
TTGAACGAAGTGCCAACGGAATCGACTTTGAACCCATTGCCACTTTGCCAGGGGCAGGAACTACCAGCCAGATGCAGCATTATGCACTCACTGATATGCAGCCACTGGAGGGAATCTCCTACTACAGACTCAAACAAACAGACTTCAACGGTGAATATGAATATTCTGGCGTCATCAGTGTGTTGATGAATAAGGGAGTGGTAAAAGCTAACATCCTTGTGTATCCCAATCCCAGCAACGGCCAGTTTAACATTTTTACCGGATCTGAAGATGCTATGGAGTACAGGGTTATGGATATGAGTGGGCGCATTGTTCACAGCTCGGTAGCCCAGCCAGGAATGGTGAACAGGGTAACCCTGCCAAAACTGCCCTCAGGGATGTACACCCTGATATTTATATCTCACCAGATCACAACGAGAACAATACAGGTTTTTTAATACTACCATTGGCTTTGGTTTTGATTACCGATTTCCGCGCAACTGCTGTGAAGCATTTGCGCGGTTTTATTGTAAAGGGGGTTAGGTATTTTTATAAATTATCTGTGCGTGTTCTAAAGCATTCTGCATCTAAAAAAGCACTACCTTTGCACCCTCATTTTAAACGCTGAAAAATCAATGCAAAATATTCGCAATATTGCTATTATCGCTCACGTTGACCACGGCAAAACTACACTGGTAGACAGGATCCTGCACCAGGTAAAGCTTTTCAGAGACAACCAGGAAACCGGTGACCTGATTATGGACAGCAACGATCTGGAGCGGGAGCGGGGCATCACCATCCTGGCCAAAAACTGCTCGGTGCGCTACAACGATGTAAAGATCAACATTATTGATACTCCCGGTCACTCCGATTTTGGAGGTGAGGTGGAGCGGGTGCTCAATATGGCCGATGGGGTGTTGCTGATCGTGGATGCCTTTGAAGGACCCATGCCCCAGACACGCTTCGTACTTGAAAAGGCCCTGCAGCTCAACAAAAAGCCCATCGTGGTGATCAACAAGGTGGATAAGCCCAACTGCGATCCCGAATACACCCAGGAAAAGGTGTTTGATCTTATGTTTACCCTCAATGCCACCGAAGACCAGCTCGACTTCCCCACGGTATATGGCTCGGCCAAAGGCGGCTGGATGGGGCCCGACTGGTCGCAACCTGCCGAAGATGTTTCCTATCTGCTGGATATGATCATCGAACATATTCCCCCGGCACCAGTTGTGGAAGGAAGTACCCAGTTGCAGATCACCTCGCTGGATTACAGCTCTTACCTGGGGCGAATTGCCGTAGGAAGGCTTTCACGTGGGAAACTGGCTCCCAATCAGCAGGTTTCCCTGGTGAAACGCGATGGCTCCATAAAAAAGTCAAGAATCAAGGAACTTTATGTTTTTGAAGGATTGGGCAAAGAGAAGATGAAAACCGAGATCCATTCTGGTGAGATATGCGCTGTGCTGGGCATCGAGGATTTTGAGATCGGTGACACCATTGCCGACTTCGAGTCGCCCGAAGGGATGGTGCCCATCGCCATTGATGAGCCTACCATGAGCATGTTGTTTACCATTAACAACTCACCCTTTTTTGGCAAAGATGGCAAATTTGTTACTTCACGCCACCTGCGCGACCGGCTGTTCCTTGAAACAGAGAAAAATCTTGCCATGCGCGTAGAACCCACTGATTCTGCAGACTCCTACCTGGTGTTCGGAAGGGGAGTGCTTCACCTATCGATCCTCATCGAAACCATGCGCCGCGAAGGGTATGAGCTGCAGGTAGGGCAACCCAGGGTGATCATCAAGGAAATTGACGGGGTAAAACACGAACCCGTGGAATATCTTACCGTGCACGTTCCTGAGCAGTTTGCCGGTAAAGTGATTGAGATGGTAAGCCAGCGCAAGGGAGATCTGCTGAACATGGAAAATAAAAATGAACGTACCCATCTGGAGTTTGAAGTTCCTTCCCGCGGGCTGATTGGCCTGAGAAGCAATATGCTTACCGCCACCGAGGGAGAGGCGGTAATGTCGCACCGCCTGAAAGGCTTTGAAGCCTGGAAAGGAGATTACGCCCGCAAGCGCAACGGTGCCCTTATTTCCATGGAGACGGGTACAGCCATCGCTTATTCCATCGATAAGCTTCAGGACCGGGGCAGGTTTTTTGTTGAACCGGGCGAGGAGATCTATGCCGGGCAGGTAATTGGTGAAAACAACAAGCAGGAAGACCTGATTGTCAATCTTACCAAAACCAAAAAGCTCAGTAACGTAAGGGCTGCAGGATCAGATGATAAAATGATGATTGCACCAGCAGTGAAATTTTCCATGGAAGAAGCCCTGGAATATATTTCGGAGGATGAATATGTGGAGTTTACTCCCGCTAAACAACGTATGCGGAAGATCATCCTCGATGAACATGAGCGCAAAAGAATGAAGAAATAGGGCAGGGGAAGGCTATTTCAGCCGCCCGTGGTATTTTTTCAGGTAATATTTGCAAAAGGAATGAAAAAGGTTGATGTCCTCCTTGTTGAGAAGCATCAACCTTTCCATTATCCGGGGATAGATAAGATTTTCAGGTTGCATGTTTACATCGGCAAGGATCTGTGCTGCCTTCTCCCGTATCACGGGAAGCTCAGGTTCCACCGGGCGGTGCTGGGTTTTCTTTTTCCAGTTAAGGGTTAATTTGCTCAGATATGTTGCATACACCATCACTGACTGGGCCAGGTTGAGCGATGGGTATTTGCGGTGCATGGGAATGGTGGAAAGCAAATGGCACATGGCCAGCTGCTCGTTGCTCAGGCCCGATTCTTCTCCGCCAAAAACGATGGCCACCTTTTTTACAGTATCTTCTTTGCCCATGATGATATTGGGTAGGTCTTCCACCGGGTGATAAGTTTCAGAAACATTCCGCTTTTTTGCCGTTGAGCCAATTACCAGGTCAATGCCTTCTATAGCTTTGTCGAGGGTAGCAAAAACCTGCGCATTCTCAAGGATGTCATTGGAAGCATGGGCAGTGGCGCGCGACTTTTCTCCCAGATGATTGGCCAGAGGATTAACCAGAATCAGGTCGTTGAATCCCATGGTTTTAAGGGCACGGGCAGAAGCACCAAGGTTTTCTTCCCTGGCTGCATTTACCAGGATAAACAGTAGTTGGGGCACTATGGAGGCTTTTGGTTATGGTTCTTTTGGATGATAATATGTAACCCTGTATTATTTATACCTGTCAGTAATAAGCTTAATATATCTGTCGCGGATGGCCTTAAGCTGCTCATCGGTGAGGTTTTCTCGGTACACGCGCACCAGCTCGGTGATCTTTCCGTTTTCCATAAACGCCACACGGGCCGCATCAAAAAACATAAGTGAAGTATCGTATTTAACTTCAGCAGTAAGGGTTTTAAAATCTTCCCAGCTCACATATACAGGAATGGAAAAATACCCCCTTATCATATTTTCTTCTTCCCTGTAAAGTCCGTCGCCTATGGGAAGGAAATGAAAAAACTTGTTGAGGTAGATAATGCCCATCTGATTCTGGATCTTTCTGGAAGACTTTTTCAGTTTTATCCCGTTGTCTTCAAAATAATCCTGAACCTTATGAATCTGGTTGTATTTTTTCAGGTTGCGCATACGAACCACATGATAGTATTCATTGGCAACGGATATATTACCCTGGGCGGCATCTATCTCAGGGAAACACATGGATTGCATTTTGGAGAAAACCCTGGACAATTTCTCATGGGTATAATACTGATCCAGAAGCCAGTAGAGATACTCGGGCTTATCGCCACGGGGTTCATCGGCATAGTAGCCAAAAAATGGTGCCACTGATTCCAGGATCGTGATGTTGAGGTTCAGGTTTGAATCATCAAGGATGGAAAGGGGTTCTTCTTTGGTTACCCAGCCAAATCGTTCTATTGCCGCAGTTTGCCTTTTATTGTTCATATCTATGGATTTTATTTTCTTTTTGGTATTAAACGGTAATAAATGTTTGAGCGTTTTGGTAGAATCACTTTAATTCACTAACCCAGTCATTTGTTGTGCAAATGCACATCCATTTGTGGGAACGGGATATTGATCCCTTCTTTGGCAAATGCTTTGTAAACTTTTTCGTTCATATCAAAAAATACCGGCCAGAAGGTTTCAGCTTTGGTCCACGCCCGTAAGGTGATATTTACACTGCTGTCACCCAGTTCACTCAACGCAATAAAAGGTTCGGGATCTTTGAGGCATCTTTCATCTTCCTCAATAAGTCTTAAGAGAACTTGTTTTGCCTTGTCATAACTATCACCATAAGCAATACCAAATTTCCAGTCGGCCCTTCTGATGGGTTTGGCTGAGAAGTTGGTGAGGGAATTGGTTGCAAGTCCGCTGTTGGGAATGATAATGGTGATATTCTGTGGGGTTTTCAGCACGGTTACAAAAATCTGTATCTCTTCCACTGTGCCCATAAATCCCTGGGCTTCAATAAAATCCCCAACCTTAAAAGGTTTAAATAACAAGATAATTACACCACCCGCAAAATTCTGCAACGTTCCCGACAGTGCCAGGCCCACAGCAAGTCCTGCGGCACCCAGTATGGCAATAAAGGAAGTCATTTCCACTCCCACCATTCCCATTACACTCACCACCAGAAGAATTTTCAAAAGAATGGATACCAGGCTTCTGAGAAACGTTTTCAGGGAGTTATCCACTTCACGCTTTTCGAGAAAACGCCTGAACCATTTGGAAAACCAGCTGATCAGCTGCAAACCCACCAGCAACACTACAATTGCGCCCAATAACCTGGGGCCATAAGACAATGCCAGTTCCATCAAATTCTCATTCAAATTTTCCATATCAAGATCAAAATAATGTTTAGTTAAACAAATAATATCATAAAATTAACTATTATTTTTCAGAATACGGGTGCCCGTAACAAAAAAAGACTGCCAGCAGACAGTCTTTTTGCATTGATCAGTATAAATTGCTTATTCATCAGCCACAAGCTCAATTCTGCTCAGCTGCCATGCTGCGGCTCCCGAAGTAGTGCTGATGTATTTGAATGCAATGTGAATGGTTTGTCCTTCAAACTGCGACAGGTCAATGTCACCACTTTCCACCACGTTCCAATTGTTTCCGGCAGGACGGTTAAACCCGGTGATGTGTTCCCAGGTGCCCGAAGAAGTGGGGTCACTTTCATCAAAGTCAGCAGCAATTAAAACCTGCATATCGTTGTAGTTGGTGATGAAGTTGATCGCTTCCCATAGCCTGAGGATCACCCCGGTTTTCTCTTCAAGATCTATGGCAGGTGAAATGAGCCAATTCTCGTTAGCACGTGCTGAGCCACCTACAAATCCGTTCATGGAAGCAGAGCCGTTGTTATAATGCACCCATTGCCAGGTTTGTTGCCCCGTGATGTTATAATCGGTAAACTGACCCAGGTTGGTGGTAAAGTTTTCTTCAAAAATGGTTTCCTGTGGATCCGGGTCGGGCTCAGGATCAGGCATTCCCTCCATCCAGTAATCCCAGGTATCGCGCAACCCCCTGAACCCGAAATACAATCCCAGGTTGCCCCTGAGCCTTACCTGCTGCTGGTGCATGGCAGGATTTCCTGCCAGGTTGATGGCGTCGCGCACATCTCCAATGGGCAACTGAACAAACAGCAGCTGGGTAGACCCGGTTACTTCTGGCGAGTCGGCCAGGATAATGTTGCTGTTGCTGGTAAATGGGCCTTCAAAGTTGTTTACCCAAGGTTCTACGTGGGTTTCCCTAACTCCAACAATATATCCTTCTACCCATACACCTTCTTCATCAGAAGCTGCAACAGCAGCTGCAACATTGTAAGGATCTTCAAAACTACCTGATCCGGTGGGTTCCCCTTCTACATCACATCGCTCACCAGTCATATCAAGGTCTTCATAGCTATGGATAAGCAACTGGTATTCATTGGCAAACTTTGATAGAACAGCGGTAATGGTTCCATTTCCGGCAGGCAGTTCGTTACCGGCAAAGTCGGCAAAACTGCTGGTGCGAACAATGATGGAGTTGCCATGGCAATCCACCATCAGCCTGTTGGTAGTTTGGTTGGGGTTGGCAAAGGTATTGCCCAGTTCGCTGGTGCTGAACTGAACATCATGCAAAGTAACCATGGTGTAAATGTAAGCATCGAGGTTCTCTCCCAGGTTTACCTCTGTAGGCGAAGGGATCTCTCCGCCCGGCAGGCGGATCAGATGCTGGCTGATGTTTGCCGGCTCGATGCCTCCCAACCTGGGGCCGGTAGTTGATTCAAAAATGTTTCCACCAAGCTGTACAATTCCTCCGAAGGAGTTTAAAATGAGTCCTTCGGTCATTATGTAAAGCTTCTGCCCTATAGGATATTGCTCGTGAAGGTTGGTTTGATGCACCTTGAGCTCAATGCCTGCCGACGCGTCCTGGATGATAAGCTGGCGGTAAAAGTTTCCACTTTTGTCGTTGGCGATCACCACTACCTCGAGGACAGCCTCTTCGGTATACTCCTCACCGGTATCGGGGTCGGTAAAGGTTATGGGTGGGATGGTGAAAAAATCTACACTCCCATCGTAAAGCTCCAGCAACTCACTGATGGTAAAATTGGGTTCAGCATCAATGGTGCGTAAAGGCGGGGTGTCAAGGTCTTTCTCGCAGCTGCCCATAAAAAGAGCAACAGTAAGGATGACCGGGATGATTATTCTATGATGGATCTTGTCAAACATAATTTCCTGTTTTATAGATGGTGTATGTATTCTTATTGTTCAATATCGTCGAGGCTTCGCATGATCAGCTGCTCATTGTTGAATATGGAAACATTGGCAGTAACGGAAAAGGTGCTCGAAGGAACGCTTTCTCCAAAAAAACTGGCATCTTCCCGGGTGAAAAGGTTAATACTTCCAGTGCCGTCAGTTAGTGTTTTATTAAACTGGAATGTTCCACCAGCTTCGATGGAAGCATTATGCACTGTAACCAGCATGGATTCAAATTGCTGAAAATTGCTAAGGATCTCATCTATGGTAGCAACAACGGGCTGTACTACAATGCCGGTTGCTTCAAGGGTGACATTTTCGGCGGGAATGTTATTGAGCTGCAAGAGGCCATTAAAACGCGACAACTGAATGCCGCCGGCAAAAATGGTGATCTCATCGCCCAGCTTAAAGCCATGATTTCCAGAAAAACGCAATGCAATGGCACCGGTTTCATCCTGCAGAAAAGCATTGGCAGGGAAGATATTTCCATTGTCAATATCAGAAGTGATCACACCCCTTACGGATGTTCCTGCAGGCACCGCAGTGGCACCTTCTTCATTGAACAGGTGGCGCAGTTCGGCCAGAGAGATGATATTGTCATGATCCTGCTCAGAACATCTGGGTCCATCGAGGTTTACTTCACTCAGGCTCCTTATGAACAGCTGCCTGTCGTTGTTATGTCTTGACATGATGGCTACCATGCTTCCATTGCCCTCAGGAATGATCTCATCGGCAAAAGAAGCATATCCGCTGGTGCGCACGATGATCGAGTTTCCGCTGCAATCTCTCAGGTTTCTGTTGATGGCTTGCAGGTTTGCTGCATCGGCCCATTTATTTCCAACATCAGCAGGGCTGAATTCCACATCATGGAGTTTTATCAGCCTTCCTTCGTAGGAGGGGTCGTTGAGCAATGTGGCGATGTCTGTTTGCGCGGGTTCCAAATCAATCCTTGTGGCCAGCTTCACCACATTGTTGCCGGTATGTACCGAGTCCAGCTGAAGCATCTGTGCGAATTCACTTAATACGGTGCCGCGCAGGTTGATGCGTATAGAATCTCCCTGGTATAAACCACCGGGCGACATAAGCCTCAGGTTGATGGCACCGGTAGCATCTTCCATGAAAGCTCCCCGGTAAATGTTGCCAGAAGAGCCATCCATGGTAATTACACCATAAATTGACATGTCGGCATCAAACTTAATGCGATCAATGGTGTCGTTGATCATTTGCTTCATTTCGGCAATGGTAAGCACTTCTCCCACCGGGATATCCATGGGATCGGGTTTGTCGAAATCCTGGTCTACACAGGCCACCAGGCCCACGATCAATACCAGTAACAAACCTGTTATTTTTTTTATTCTGAAATCTGAAGTGTTCATTCGTATATCTTTTTTTACATTCATTTTTTCAGGGTCAGGGCCGTATTTCGGAGATGGGTGAATAGTCGGCTGCTATATTTCTGACCTTTTATTTATGTCTCTTTTTGAGAAAACCGTTGTTACATTCTGAAAGCCAGATTTATAAACCAGGTACGTCCGTAAAGGTAAAAATACTTGGCAGGAAAGCGGTCAATGTTGCTGCTGTCATACCTAAGTTGCTCAAAACCGCCAATGGAGCTGTTCTGGTTATTCAGCAGGTTGTTTACGCTTACATTCAGATTGATGAAATAACGACGTTGTATCCGCCATGATCTTCCGGCATACAGATCTACCGTATAGAAGGCGTCCATTTTTTCCTGTTCAATTACACGCTGCCAGCCCGTATCAATGTCCACGAAGGGTTCAAGGGCACTGGCAGTGCGACGGTCGGGGTTGATGTCGATGTAAATATCATCCATGTAGTTAAAGTTGGTTCCAACGAACCAAAATCTTGGGTGATTGTATCGAAAACCTATAGAACCAGCGGTGTGGGTCATTCCCCCCACTTTGTAGTTTTTCCAGTACACGGTCCTTTCCTCGGCCAGCAGTTCGCGGTCGTTGTCTCGGGTAATGGTTACCGTGGGGCGGCTGGAGTAAAAATAATCACCGGTTCCCACGGCAAGACTCATCTCCAGGGTGGGTGAGAGCTTGATCTCCATTCCCAGCTCCACACCCAGGTGTGTCTGGTCAACACCCGACATGCTGTAGTTTACAAAAGTCCTGTACTCTTCGTGGTAGAAGCTGCGGTTCCAGGTTTGATCATGGAACTCGGTGTAGAACAGTGTAAGTCGCGAGCGGACAAAAGGACTTCTGATGATATAGCTCACATCGCCCGACATGATAGTTTCGCTGGTCAGGTTGGGGACTAATTCATCCCTTACACGGCTGGAGATGTAGGCATTGCGGAAGAATGGGGCACGGGTCATGTAAGCAGCATTGGCGGTGAAGTAATGGCGGCCGGTGGCTTTAAAGGTAGTTCCCCCTTTGAGGCCAAAGTTGGTGAAGTTCTGCTTCTCGCTGTCGCCCAGTGAATTGTCAGGGAAACGCCCGTTTTGCATGTGCCCGGTACGCCAGAAAGTGGTTTGGGATAGGTTTCCTGCCACGTAAAAGTCCCAGCGGGGCAGTACCCATTCACTTTGCGCGAAAGCATCATATTGATGAATATTGCCGGTAAAATCATATCCGAAGCGATCGCCCTCTTTCACCAGCCTGTTGGGGTTGAGAAGATCGTTCTGTGCAAAATCGGTGTCGCCGGGATCGGCATCCCTGAGTGCAAACTGATCGATATCAGCCCACCAGTCACCGCCCAACAGATCGTCAACAAGCTTGTACTGATGTGTCTGGGCCAGAGAAACATTTATCCCCCCGGTAACGATGTTGGTTTCGCTGAGCCTGGCGTTTACCAGGGAGTTAAAAACTGTCTGGTTACGGTCATTGCGACGGTCTTCAACTATAAACATGGATCGGTTGCCTGTAACATGATTCCCCTCGATACCATCCACATTGTTAAAAGTGTGCAGGTTTTTCATGTTGTACTGGTACATCAGGTCCCAGTTCAGCTGCCTGAAAGCTTCATCGTTCTGCCATAAATTGGTGTAGAAGTCAAACAATTGCGGATTGTTGGAATAGAAGCTGGGCAAGTACCTGTAATAATCGGGCCTGGGGTCGTGTCCTTCAAAAGGACCGGGGCCGTGATCAGGGCGTGTAGCATCAAACCAGTTGAGGGCCGTAGAGCTTCCCTTTCCAAAGGTGTGCGCTGCAGAGGTCTGGATAAGGATATCAGGGGTAACATCAAAATAGTGATTGAGGATAAACCAGGGTGTATGATAGCTGTTTACCCTTGAGTTTCGCACTTCCCCGTTCTGAAAGCCCCAGTTGGGGTTGTAATAGTTGTTTCCGGTAAGGTCGTAAGCTTCCTGAGTGGCCACACCGGGCCTGCCGGTGGTAGATGGTGCGCCAAAGGCAACCAGTCCGAGGCTGTGCCGGGGGTTGAGCCGTCTTTCCAGGGAAAGGAAGTAGCCATAGGCATCGTAAAAGGTCCCTTCCACATAGCCCTCCTGTGCCAGGCGTCGTGATCCGCTCAGGGTAAATGCCCAGCCATTGTCCTGCATGCCGGTGCTGTGGGTAAACATGGCCCTGTGGGTATAAGAGCGGTTGGAGTTGGAGTAGGTTAGCCGGGTATTGGCACCATATTGCGAAGCACGGGTGGTAATATTGGTGGCCCCGCCAATCCCTCCGAAATTTTCCCGGGAAACCCCGATTCCTGAATGCGAAACGCTCATGCGCGTGGCATCGTTCAGTCCACCCCATGTGGAGAAGAAGGCCCTGCCGGTTTCGGGGTCATTTACCGGAATACCATTGATCATTACCGTGGTATTCTCGTTGTCATATCCCCTGATACGATAGCGTGCCGATCCGAAGGTAAAGCCTGCCGTTGAGACATAGGTGTCGCGTGAACCCTGCAACAAACTTGAAATATCATAGGATTCTGAATCCCCTTCAATATCATCCAATGTAAGGATAGGGAATTCAAAATCAGGTTCGCGGTCAACAACCAGGGTATCATTCTGAAACTCCCCCTCTGTGTTTTGAGATAAGAGAATGCTGCCCGTAAAAAGCAGCAGCATCTTAAAGATTAAGAGTGATTTATTCATAGATAAAGTACTTGAATTGTTTGTTGGTATATTGAAATGATCTGATTTTTCGTTCATTCTGTTAATAAGGATTGTTTTTCTGATCGCAGCGTTGATTTTCCTTTTGTGGTGTTGAGCCTGAAGCTTTTTTTCAGGGCAGTTTTTCCAGAACCTGATGGCTTAAAACTCAATCATATTGCAGGAAAAATAAATCAATGGTTTGACTAAAATGTTTATTTTTGAGGCCTCAAAATTAATGATTTCTTTACAAATCAGAGGCTAAGGTTTCACAAATTCCCGTGTTGCACGGTTTGCAGAAAAACAGAATTCTGAAATAACAGGACTCAGAGACATAAACTGACAACAATTTAAAACACCAATTATTTCGTTATGCGTTTTCATTCTTTTGTGATTAAAAAGTTATTGATCCTTCTTGTTTATCTGGCTTTGTTGCAGGTTGCAGTTTTTGCACAAGGCAATGATGATAGGAGGAATATTATTCCGGTTTGCATTGCCTATTACAATGTTGAGAACTTGTTTGACACCATCAATCAGTCGGGCAGTGCTGATGCAGACTGGACCCCTGAAGGTTCTTACGGTTGGAATACAGAGCGGTATCTGGAGAAACTGGATCGGCTGGCAGAAGTGATCAGCAAGCTGGGCCTTGAACTCACTCCTGATGGTCCTGCTATCATAGGATTATCGGAGGTTGAAAACGGCGAAGTGGTATGGGACCTGGCCCGGCAGGAACGAATAAAGGACAGGAATTACCAGGTAGTTTTTATACAGGGAAGAGATCGCAGGGTGCACAATGCATTCATGTACAATCCAAAGTATTTCGAGCTTACCCACAAGGTTTCCATGCCCGTGATCATGGAAGACAATCCAGATTTCCGCACGCGCGATCATTTGGTGATGAGCGGCAAGCTCATGGGAGAGCCCATGCACTTTATCGTGGCGCACTGGCCTTCGCGTGCCGGTGGTGAGCGCAGAAGTTTACCCAGAAGGATTGCTTCGGCTCAGGCCGCCAGGGCAGCTATTGATTCCATCAAGGCCATTGACCCTGATGCAAAGATCATTTTTATGGGCGACCTCAACGACGATCCCACCGACCCCTCCGTGCAAAGACACCTGTTTACCAGTGGCAACAAAAACAGGCTGGAGGAAGGACAGCTGTACAATCCTTTTGTTGATTTTCACAGAAGGGGAGTGGGAACCCTTGCCTGGCGTGACTCATGGAATCTTTTTGACCAGATTATCCTTTCGCAGTCTTTACTGGGTGATGATCTGAGCTCTTTCAGGTTTCACCGGGCCGAGGTGTTTAACCGGCCATTCCTGCGTCAGCCCCATGGCAGGTTTCAGGGTTATCCCTTCAGAAGTTTTGGGGGAGGGGTATATCTGGGCGGATACAGCGATCACTTTCCAACGTACGTTTTTCTAATCCGGAAAGCAAAATAAAAATCTTATGCCAAAAACTATTATCTCTAAACTACAGGAAAACCCTCATTTTCTGAGGAAGAATGCTCTGGCTGCCAGTAAGAAAAAGAAGGTAAAATACAAGAAGATTACCTTTAAAATATCCGATAATCAAAGGGAGGCCCTGGAGGTGATCTGCAGAAGACAAAAAACCACGCCCATAAGGTTTCTAAAGTCGGTAATAAAAAAACAAACAGCAAGGTATAAAGCTGCTCCGGCACCGGTAAGTTATGTTACCGAGAACCAGCTGCAGCTGTTTGACCTTGAGCCAGAAGTGCAGAAAACAACAAAGGGGAAAACAAAAAAGGCCCGGTAGTATGGCAAGAACGGACGTTGCAGTAATCCGGTAACTTTACTTCTATGCAACCCTAGCCGTAAGCATGGCTCTGCCAAACGATATTCTTCCTTATACCTTTAAGAAAGAATAAAGAGATAGCACTATAAATCGAAATATACAGATTTTTTGTTTTTTTTGTAGCTTGTAAGATAATCAAGTTAAAAAAAAAGCTAAATTTGAGATTCCATAATACAAATTTTAAGTTTGTAATGCAGTGATATGGTAGACCGGACAGACCCATTTCATTTAATCCAACAGTTGTTAGACCTGACCAAAGAGGGGAGTCTTGTTTTCTTACCCATATTCAAAACTACGGCAATTATTGAAAGTCCAGCCCTCCTGTCATCTAATCTTCTGTTTGGTTTATACATCCTTTTATTTATTCTGTTGCTTGTATCCTTTCTTTTACTTGGGTTTATCGTATGGAATTATTCTGTTAATAAAGCAGTGCAGAAAAGGCTCATGGCATTCAGAGACGATGTTTTGGATCTGTCATTCGACGAATTGATTGACGGAGAAGAAGATCCCTGGAGCAAGGATGTCTTTTTTTTACCAACCCTTATCAATTTTTTTAAAAAACGTAGTGAGATATATACTGCAACCGGAAAAAGGGGAGAGTCAACCGTTGATTTGTCTGTCAGTGACACCCTAAAGCCAAAAGCAGATAGTTACAATCAATTCCTCCAAAAGCTTCCTGACCTTGCTTTTGAATGCAATCTTGATGGTACTATTCAGTTTCTCAACCATGCTGCCACTGATATTCTTGGAGTAAACCCTGATCAAATGCATGTAAAGCCACTTTCAATTTTTGAGTTTATTCATCATGGTGATTCAGACAGGGTAAAGAAAGAACTGCAAGCCTTGCCTGATAATCAGGAAGTGAAGGAAATAGAGTGCAGGGTTAGAATTCGTGATAACTCCTTTCTGAATGTGTTGTGTTATGTCCTTCCGGTTATGTCCAGTGGCAAAACCACCGGTATAAGAGGGATGCTCATTGATATCAGCAAGCGCAAAAAGTATGAACATGAGATCAACACACTTAAAGACATTGTGAGCAATATCGAACTCGGGGTTAATGTGTATAAACTTGAAGATAACCGGGATAAGCTGAGTTTTTTGCTGGAAATGGTGAATGATTACTCGGGCCAGTTGATGAAATTCTCCAATGAAAGCAATATTGGGAAAAAGCTGGATGATATATTTCCCTTGTTCAGGCATCGAAGACTTCATGAAAAACTATATCATGTTGTACAAAGTGGTGAACCCGACGAGATTGATGAGTTTGGATACCAGCCTGATCCCCTGTTTCCTGAGAAGATCCTGAGCATGAAAATGTTTCCTTTACCTCAACAAAGAGTGGTTATGCTCATTGAAGATGTAACCCTCAGGAAAAAGGCTGAGCAGAGCCTGAAAATGACCAGTTTTGGCATTGAAAATGCCGGTGACATGATCTTTTGGGTAGATGAAAATGCGCGTTTTCTGTTTGCCAACAATACGGCATGTGAAAAATATGGGTATACCAAGCAAGAACTGATGGGCATGTCTCTTACGGATGTTGATTCCCGTATTAGTATGATGCAATGGTTTGAGATTATGCAGATCCTGCAGAATAAGGCCTCACTAAATATGGAGTCTATCAATGTCAACCGGCAGGGTGAAAGTTTTCCGGTGGAAGTTTCCATAAGCCGATTCTCCTTCAGTGGCAAAAATTACTATTTCTCCTTTGTGAGAGATATAAGCGACAGGAAAAGAAACGATGAACTGGAACAAAAGATCCAGGTAGCCCGGAAATCGGCAGCACTGAAACAGCAATTTCTGGCCAATATGAGCCATGAGATCAGAACGCCCATGACAGGGATCATGGGGATGACCTCGTTGCTGATGCGATCCAACCTGAGTCCGGCGCAGGTGGAGTATGTGCGAAACATCAAAATTTCTTCCGAAAACCTGCTGAATATCATTAACGATGTATTAGACCTGAGCAAGATTGAGGCTGGAAAGATGGAACTCAAGCCGGTGAAGATCCACCTAAGGGAATTTGTCAACGAGATCAGGGAAATGTTTCATCATCAAAGCCAGAGCCAGGGCATACGCTTTACTACCAGTATTGAACCTTTAATTCCCACAACAATAATTGCTGACGAACAACGCCTTAAGCAAATTATCAACAACCTCCTGTCTAATGCTTTTAAATTTACCGATGAGGGTGAAATATCACTTCGGTTTGGAGTTGAGCAAAAAAAGGATAAGGAAATAATGCTTAATTGCAGGGTCAAAGATACAGGAATGGGTATCAGCCCTGAAAACCAGAAACAGATCTTTGAAAAATTTACCCAGATTGATTCTTCACTGATCAGGCCTTTTGAAGGCACCGGGCTCGGACTGGCTATTTGCCGCGAACTTACGCAACTAATGGGGGGCGAGATCAATGTGGAGAGTGAACCGGGAGAGGGCAGCACCTTTACTTTTACCTTTGTAGCCGACTATGATAAGGATGAAAAACAAGAAGACATTCAAAAGATACCAAAGGATTTTTCAGTGTTGAAACTCAATGTCCTGCATGTTGAAGATAAGCTGCTGAATCAGAAAGTTGTGGGATTTTTGTTGTTAAATGCAGGGTGCAACGTTGATTTTGTGAAAAATGGACAGGAAGCTATTGATGCCTATAAACCAGGGAAGTATGATGTGATTCTGATGGACCTGCAAATGCCTGTTATGGATGGTATTACCGCATATAAAGAACTGAGACGTTTGCATGGGGAAAAGCTTTGCGCAGTAATCGGGTTAAGCGCCAACGCCATGGAAGGAGATGCACAAAAATACATGGGAGAGGGTCTGAATGATTACATCGTAAAGCCATTTGAGCCTGCTGAACTGTATGAGAAACTAACCAAATGGGGTTCGAAGAAAAACGCTGTTTAGTCTGTTTGTCCCTTGCCTCTTATTTTTTCCCAGGTACTTTTTAACAGAGTAATGTCCTGGGACGATAGCCCCAAAGAAGTGGCTTTAAGTGTGTTGATGCGGAAGAATATGATAAACTGGTAAGCCAGGATAGCTGCATAGGTGCATGAAGCAGTGGCGGCTGCACCAGTAATTCCGAACCGGGGGATTAGGATAAATCCGCTGATTGCTGTTACTACCAGTCCGATCACTGAACTGATGGCATTTTGTTCCTGTTTTCCCGTACCCGAGAAATAATGACTCATGATCTGCGACATACTCAAGGCAAGGATCCCGGGTGACATCCAGATAATCACCCTTTTTACTTCTGCAAATCCATCCCCAAACAGAAATGTATAAAAACTTACAGGCATTATAAAAAGCACGATCAGACAGATCAGTGTGAGTATCGCGGTTACTTTTACAAGATTAATGCTGAGTTGTTGTGCATACTGTTTGTCCTCGCTGTTGGAAATGCTGCTGTATTGCACGACGGCGAAGCTCTTTCCAAAGATCCATATCCCCTCCGAAAGTTGCACTCCGGCAGTATAGATACCCAGCGAAGCTCTTCCGGTAAAGAAATCTATTAAGAAATAGGAGAGCCGGTAATTGAGTAATTGCACCGCATTGGCCATTTGCAGAAACCCGCCATAGCGGATCATTTTTCCCAGACCCTTGAGCAAGCTGATATCTGCAGGCTGGCTGAAATAAGGGATGATCTGCGCCCAGCCAGTAATTGCAGCAATCCCATTGCTCAGGTAAAGTGAATAAATGTAAAGGGATATGTTTCTATCTTCCGTCAGCAACAATTGAACTGACAGGCTCAAAACCATGGTCAGGGCCTGAATGATCAGGATCACATTGAACTGCAGGATTTTTTTTCGTGCCAGAAGGGTAGTGTAGGCAAAGGTATTCAGGAAAAACAGGATGGATACAAGGAACAGATCGCCGGGCAGACCTGCAGGAAATAGGCCGGCCAGCGACAACCCGATGAAAACCAGGCCATGAAGTGCCAGGGTCCATATCAGCGATCCGGCAAAAAT
>SLIL01000435.1 GCA_007135645.1 Bacteroidales bacterium | reverse complement strand
ATGTTTGCAAAAGGAATGTTAATAGCACCTGGCAGATGACCCTCCTGGAATGATAGTTCATCTCTAAGGTCAACAAGCAGATAATCGCCGGTATGGCCTCTTGCAATTGCACTAAGCTGGTGGTAGGTGAGTATGGGGTCGGCAGAAGTGACCAGCTCCACAACCTCCCTGTTGGAGCGCCCGTAATTGTTGGTGGTAAAAAGATTTACGATCACCACGATGGCTACAAAAGCAAATGCCAGTACGCTCAGGTTATTCAGATAATTGTTGGTGTTCATTGGAGTAATTTTTTTTAGTGAAAAAGAACGGTTAACATTCAGGTGCGTGGTTAGCAACCTCCTCTGCCACCGGGTGTTTCCAGTTCAATAATGGTTCTTATGGGCACAGGGGCCGGGGCTTCTTTGGGGAGTGCTTCCCCTTCCATAAACAGCTGCCTGGCCCGGGTAAGAAAGCGAACACTGAATCCTTCATCAAGGTCAAGCGGGTCTGTTGGCTTGTCGGGGCCATTGAAGATGGCATCAAACATTCCGTTCAGTCCTCCTTTGAGTACATAAATGCTTTCAAAGCCCGCCCGTTTTGCTACCGTCCAGGCCACATCAGCACTGCTTTCACCAAAGCTGTAAAATACCTTTTTGCCGTTGTTATTGTTGAAAAAATCGCGGTAGCGGCGCCCTAAAATTTCATCAGGCGTAATATTGACGGCGCCCGGTAAGGCAAACCTCTCAAAGTCTGAGGGGTCGCGCACATCAATCAGGATGAAATCGCGATCCTGATTCATGATCTTATAGGCTGCTTCTTCCACGTCCACAAAGCGGTCAGTTGATTGAAGCATGGCCAGCAGTTGGGCCGGAGCAACTTCTCTTGCACTGCTCTTGCGCTGTTCGGGCAAAAAGAGCAATGCTACCATGGCTACCATAAGTAAAGCGCCTGCAAAAGCATAGGTCGGGCGCTGGCTGATAACTTCAGGGGGAGTGTCGTTTACCCGGTCTTCGATCATCTGGGTGGCGGTAAAGGCAATGATAGCCACAAACACGAGGATAAATGCAAACCAGGCCCTTGATATGCCCAGGGTTTCGTAAATAAAAGGATTGCCCTGGAAGGAGCCCATAAACAAAGGTTCCCACGCATTGAAATTATGGGCGAAAATAAAGATCCCTATCACAGCTCCCAGCAAAAAGAGCATGGCATCAATTTTTCCTACCGTGGCGGCTACAATGCTGGTGCCGGGACAGTACCCTCCCAGAATAAAGCCGACCCCCATAATGGCACCACCCAGGATTGCAGACCATACGTAAAGCGGGTTGATGTGCACCAGGCTCATATCTATCCAGCCCATGAAACTCAGAAACGACAAGCCTACCATGGCAGTAATGCCGGCAGTGAAAAATACCCGCAGCACCACAAAATCATATCCATAAAATACGCCTGCCAGCTTGCGCGACGATGAAAAGCCTGCTTGCTCAAGCACATAGCCGAAACCAATGCCCAGCACCAGTGCAAAAAAGTAGTTGAGGTCGGGGTTGATCACCCCTTCGGGAATAAATGGAGCCATAGCTATATTTTTTTTCTGTTAATCGTTCCTTGTTCCTTGTTCTTTGTTCCTTGTTCTTTGTTCCTTGTTCCTTGTTCTTTGTTCCTTGTTTGCGCCCAACTTCCAACTCCCGACTTCGGACTTCGGACTTCGGACTTCCGACTTCGGACTCCCTACTTCCCCCTAAATCCAAAGCCTCCTGAAAAAGTATGCCACCATATAACCGGTGCCAAATATGGTCATCATGGTCAGGATGCCTCCTGTTGAAAGTACCGCCATACCGCTGAGGGCGGCACCACTGGTGCACCCTCTTCCAAATTGTGCCCCCAGCCCGAAAAGGATTCCCCCGGCAATGGCAAAAAATGCCCGGGTTGGGGTGCTGATACGGGGCCCTTTTTCCATTTTAAAGCCCAGCCGGTTGGAGGAAGCACCACTGATGAAGCCGCCCACGATTACACCAATGGCCAGGTAAACCAGCCACGAGCGAATGGGGCTTGTTTCACTTGCCAGATAGGGTTCGTAATATCTGGATTGCTCTGCGTATTCAGGAGCAACGTTGATCACGGTGGCCACCATGGCGTCGCGTGCTGCACCGCTGGCTCCTAATCCGCGTCCAACGATCACAAACGAGGCAAGCAGCACCAGCCCCAGCAGAAAACCTGCCATGTAGGGGTTCATAAAAGGTTTGGGGGTTGTGTTATTCTCCATTTTAGTTTCTTTTTATGAGTTCGAAATAGTGATCAGCAGCCTCCCTGCGCAGTAGTTACCACTTCCTGTTCAACGGTTTTTGTCCGGTTTGTTTCCATTTGCATCAGCCCGTCGCGCATCAGAGGATAGTTCTTAACATGTCTTTCTGAGAAAGCGCGTCCGGGGGGTTGAGTGTCGAGCATGATCTGGTGCATGAAGCTGTTGGCGCCATAGTCCAGGCTCCTGAAATCATATCCAAGAAGAGCAAGATAAGCACTGGCATAAGCTGCATTTTGTCCTGTAAAGCAATACACCACCAATGGCCTTTCCACTGGCAGGGTTAAAATATCTTCCTCGCTATGAAAAGCTTTTTTTGGATTGTACTGGATGGCTCCGGGCAAATGTCCCTGGTCATACAGCGCCTGAGGCCAGTAATTGATCACGTAATAGTCTTCTACCTGCTCAAGGATATCCAGGTAATCAATGCTGATGTCGTCCCAGTTGATCTGTAGGGCTTCTTTTGCCCTGGCCCTCAGAATGGAATAACCATCCGTTTCACCCGTGGCAAGTACCGGAAGTTCGCCCGGAGGGTTTTTGGGGTGGGGCACTGTTTCCAGCCTGCCGATAAGATCGTTGGATAGGTTGGCATACCAGAACCGGCGGGCAATATCATCGTGCCAGGCACTGAGCCCGAACCGCATATTGTAAATATTGTCGTAGCCCAGCTTTCTTAGAATGGCCGTTACATAGCCCGATAACTGAGAGTTGGCGCATACAATGGCGATTTTTTTAAAACTGTTGGGTTCAATGCGATTCTCAAAATAATCGAGGATGTTTTCAGGCTGCACATTTACTGCACCCTGGATATGGCCCCGGTTAAATTCTCTTGGGATGCGAACATCAATCACATGGTAATTGCTTCCGTTCAGGTTGTTATAAACCTCTTCAGCGTTGATAAAATAAGGAATATCAGGATGATTGACAATATCCCCGTGGGCTTCAAGGTATTGAAGCAATATTTCTGCTTCGTTTACTGAGGATGTTGTTTCCTTTTCGGTTTCTGTACCGGAGCATCCGGCGAAAACCAGAAGGGCTGCCAGCAGCAGGATGTTTTTTCTGAAATGATAAACTGGATTCATAATAATAAGGGTTTCTGGTTGGTTTTTACATTAGTCTGGGCCTGATGCGCAGCATAAGATACAGGAAGTAAGCAGGCTCATCTTTGCTTCCGCTTTTGATGATCTCCATGGATTCTGAGCCAAACATCATGGAAAATCCTCCAATGATTCGGGTAAAGTCGTTGAATCCATAATTGATCATGAGGTCAACCTCGGTACCCAGATATTTGCTGATCTCTTCCCCTGCATGGATAAAGTCGTTCTGGATGAAAAACAGATGCAAGTCGGCATGGAGATTTGTGCGGGTATTCATCCGGTAGCGGTTTTTTATAAATGGGTTTACCAGTCCTGCCCCGCGGGTATGGACCGGGATATTGGTAAAATAATCCATAAAGCCGTGATTGGAGTGGCCTGCACCATGGGTAGGATCAAATGCCCGATAGGTGTCAGGATCATCGGGATCATTCCCTGAAAGGATCTCAAATCCAAGGGTTGAACGCAGTGGCTCGCTGGGCTGGGCCGATGCTTCTGCTGAGAAATAATAGGCCGCAACAGGGGTTCCCACCGGATTTCTGCCGTGTTGAAAAGCCGGGTTTAACATCAGGTCAATATTGCCGACTTTCTGGGTGTAGTAAGCAGACCAGGTGCCACGCACATATAAAGGATTGGTTCCGGGGCGGTCATGTTCAAATCCATCGGCAATGGCCAGCAGGGAGAGGTTGCCATCGTTTGCCACATCGGTATTGAACCAGAGAAAGTTCATGTATTTGTAATTGTTTACCAGGTAAGTGGTTCCAAAATTACGCCCGTAGGCACTCCAGTCCTGGTTAAAGGCAGTGGCGAAATGAAGCTTTAGCTCTGGTGTTTCATACTTAAGTAAGGCTACATCGTGCTTCTGTGCCTGTGGGATCCAGTCATTGATGGCAAAAAACCGCTGATTGTCATAGCGTACCTCCTGACGGCCCACTTTAAGTGATAGCTCATCAGAAAACAGCAGTTCGGCCCATGCCTCGTGAATATCCAGCGATGGGATGTGTACCTTTTGAGGGTTTTGGCCCCACATACGTACATCCTGGAAGGAGATTTTTGTAATGATGTTTTCGCTTTTCCAGTCCAGGATAATGCGGGTGCGTTGATTAAAACCACCTGCGGGTTTGGCATCTTCATGGGGCATGGTGCGGTAGCCATGCCTCAACTCTGCCCGTGGGCTTATGTCGGCTCTTATGCCCAGCTGGGCCAAAACAGAAGTAGTGCAAAAAATGAAAACCAAAAATAATCCTGCTAAATATCTCATGTCTCTATATTTTGGTTAATACTAAATCTCCTCTTTGTT
>SLIL01000025.1 GCA_007135645.1 Bacteroidales bacterium | reverse complement strand
CGCGGTAAGGCATGGAATTAACAACCTTTTGCCTGGAGGGCATTAACTATTGTAGCATTTGAGGTTAATTTTATTCTCTGGATACCCTGTAGGGGTTAGATTATAAAAAGAATAGCTAAATATGTCAAAGTAGAGCTAAATACCAGTCTTATATTCAGTATTTTATTAATGCTATGAGTACACTCCGCAAAGTCCTTTTTATCATGTAAAAAACTACCCACTGCCATTCGCATAAATTCAATTGATTGCGTGCTCCCCCTCTCAGGGGGATGGGGGGTATTGTAATTTCGGAGGAGACTCACCTAAAAACAAACAACCATGAAAAAACTATTCTCACTTATCGTCCTTGCAGCAATGCTCCCTGCTATGAGCTACAGCCAGGAACAGGCAGACCTTGAAAGCATGGCCCGCAACTTTTTCGATCATTTTCTCAATAAAAATGTGGAAGCCATGGAAGAGATGCTGGGTGATCAATTCAAAAAAATGATCCCTGCCGGACAACTGAAAGAGATTGCCGAAGGGATCGAGGGCCAGCTGGGTAAATACAGCCATGTGGTGCGCAGCGTTTACCAGAAAGCAGGAGCCTATGAAGTGATTATCCTGGTGGCCCGCTTTGGCGAAATGGACTGGGGGGTAAACCTGACATTTGACCAGAACAGGAAGATACAGGGATTTCTCATCAATGTGGCACCGCCGGAGCAGTTCACCCCTCCCCCGGCTTATGCCGACAGCAGCCGTTTTACCGAAACAGAAATGAAAGTGGATTGCGGGGATATTAAACTGCCTGCCATCCTCACCATGCCGGTAACCGGAGAAAATGTGCCCATTGTAGTGCTGGTACATGGTTCGGGGCCACACGACAAGGACCAGACCATTGGCCCCAACAAGATCTTCCGGGATATTGCGCAGGGCCTTGCTACCCGGGGAATTGCCGTATTGCGGTACGAAAAACGTACCTTCAGAAGGCATAACAGTCTTGATTTAAACAACATCACCGTATGGGAAGAAGCCGGCAAAGATGCCGTGGCGGCCATCCGTGCTGCCGGCCAACTGCCCGGCATTGATGGGGACAGGATCTACCTGGCAGGGCACAGCCTGGGAGGGATGATCGCACCACGCATAGCACAGGAAGCCACAGAACTTGCGGGTATCATTTCCCTGGCAGGAACTCCCCGCTATCTCTATGAGCTTATCCCAGAACAGCTGCAATATCTTGCTGAGCTCCGCGACGACACCTCAGAAGAATCCATGCAGCAGATTGAAGAAGCAAGGCAGATGGCCGCTGGACTTGCCAACAAAAGAAAAAATCCTGAAGCAGTTTATGAAACCAGCCATATCGGCCTACCCCCTTCCTACTGGCAAGACCTGAACCGGTTTGACACAGGTACCATCGCTGCATCGCTTCCGCAACGCATCCTCGTCATACAGGGAGGAAGAGACTACCAGGTAACCGTTAAAGATTTTGAGGCATGGGAAAAGGCGCTGAAAAACCATCATGACACTGCGTTCTTTCTGTTTGATGACCTGGATCACTTGTTTTTTAAAGGCGAAGGTCTTTCCAACCCTGCAACCTATTTCCAGGAAGGCAACGTGGATGAACGCGTGATCATTGCCATCTCAAACTGGATCAATAAACTTTGAACGTGCATCATCGAGTCTGCTCGAGGTAGCGTATTTTTGAAAGTTTAGTGAACCATTTTGCCCATTCAGTTCGCAGGATTTCAATTCGTTGCGGACTCCCCCTCTCAGGGGGCTGGGGGGTTTTAAAGATTTAGAAGCAGCAACATCACTTAAAAAAGTATTTTTTCTGCCGGCGCTTCTGCTGATCATTGCGCACCACATGGACTTTCTTGCCCGTGTAAGGATCCAGACCCGTGTAATATATGGTAGTGGCCAGGGTCATGGGTGTGGGGGTAAATTCCTGCACCTGCTCGGGCCGGTATCCCATTTTACTTAACAATACCGAAAGGTCTTTCATGTCTTTCTCAAGGGTTCCGGGATGCCCGGAGATAAAATAGGGGATCAGTTGCCAGGGCAATGACTCTTTCTGGCACACATCCCTGAAGATCTTATGAAACTCCTCAAACCCGCTGAAAGAGGGCTTGCGCATCAGCTTCAACACATGGGGGGCGGTATGTTCGGGGGCAACCTTCAGCCTTCCCGATACATGATGACTTAAAAGCCGGCGTATATAAGGCTGCAGGCCATATCGTTTATTCTGTTCGGGCGTTTTACCCAGCAACATATCGTAGCGCACCCCACTGCCGATGGTGATCTTCTTCACCCCTTTGATCTTTTCGGCTTTTTCGTACAATTGCAGCATGGGGTTGTGGTCGAAGTTGAGGTTTTTGCAGGTGGAAGGATAAATGCAGGAAGGCCTTTTGCAGCGGTTGCACATCTGTTTGTCTATCCCGTCCATCCTGTACATATTGGCCGAGGGGCCGCCCAGGTCGGTTATATGACCCTTAAAACCAGGCATGGATGCTACTTTTTCCACTTCTGCCAGGATTGACTTTTCTGAACGGCTTTGTACAAATTTGCCCTGGTGCATATTGATGGCACAAAAGCTACACCCGCCAAAACAACCTCTGTGGATATTGATGGAATTCCGGATCATTTCATATGCGGGTATGGGGGGCTTTTTTCTGTAACGCGGGTGAGGCAGGCGGGTATAGGGCAGATCCCAGGAGCTGTCGATGGTTTTTTCATCGGGAATTGGTACGGGAGGGTTCACCACCACCAGCTGATCGTTGAAGGGTTGCACCAGCCGGGGAGCTTCCGGGGTGTTGGAGGCCTCTTCAATGGTGCGGAACGCCCTGGCAAACGTGTTTTTATCACTTAGACATTGCTCATGGGTAGGGAGCGTGATGGCTTCCCGGCCTTTGATATCCGGCAAAGTCTTGCCGGCGGGCCACAGAAACGCCGTCTGCTCAATATTGTGAAGCGACGCAAAGGGAACCCCACGAACCATGAGTCTCAGGATGTTGAGCCAGGCCTGCTCGGCCATGCCATACAGCAACAGATCAGCACCACTTTCAACCAGTACGGAAGGTTTTACTTTATCCTGCCAGTAATCATAATGTGTAAACCGCCTCATGGAAGCTTCCACCCCACCCAGCACCACGGGAATAGCAGGGAACAGCTCTTTCAAAATGCGGGTGTAAACTACGGATGCGTAATCGGGCCGGTATCCTGCCCTTCCGCCGGGGGTATAGGCATCATCGCTGCGACGCCGCCGAAGGGCTGTGTAATGGTTTACCATGGAATCCATGCTCCCGGCACTAACCCCGAAAAACAAACGTGGAGGGCCCAGCTTTTTAAAATCCCTCAGGTCATCGCGCCAGTTGGGCTGGGCAAGCACCGCAACACGGAATCCGGCCTTTTCCGCCAGCCTGGCCAGGATAGCAATGCCAAAAGAAGGATGGTCAATATAAGCATCACCACTCACCAGGATAATATCGGCCTGATCCCAGCCCTTATTATCCATCTCCTCCCTGGAGGTGGGCAAAAAATCTTCTGATGTTACGGTTTGTTCCTTCATCTGGTTAAAAATCTAACTAGTACTTGCAAGAAAGCGCCAATTGCGGCGTTGCCATCGGGCTCAGCTCAGCGCAAAAGTACGGTTAATCGGGGGAAAAATAAAACGATCAGGAAAGCTGTGAAAGGGTCATCTCAAAAATTGAAGCAACCCCAGAAATACAATACCAATGGTAAGCACGGAAATAATAATGAGGATAATGGTGCGGCTTCTTTTGAGCAGTTGATTTTCCTTTTTGATATGATTTTCAAAGGTGATGCGCCGGATGATGTTTCGTATTCGCTCAATGGCGGCTTCTGATTTCACCACATAATCATAAGCCCCCGACTTGATGGTATTGGTGGCCACTTCAAGCTTATCAACAGCAGTAAGAAAAACTACCTGGGTATCAAGCCCCGACTTACGAACAGCTTTCAATACATCCAACCCGTCCATGGCATTTTCTCCAAGACGGTAATCAAGCAGTATGATCTCCGGGTTCTTATCCAGGTGCTCAAGACACTCCTCTCCGCTGGAGTAGATCTGCACATCGGTAAAATTTCTCGACTCCAGGGCATGCCTTATTACACCGGCATAAAACTTATCATCCTCAACGATAAATATCCTTGTATGATCAGGTTTTCCCATTCTACGAAGCATTAAATTATCACTACCAAAGCAGTTTGCTAATTTACAATTAATATCTGTTTTATAATCAACTTTTTTTAACAAACAGACTTTTTTATATTTGGGGACTGCTGCAGGTTTCTTTTTTTGATTTTCTGTTTTGCTGAATTTCCTTGTGCGCCGTCAATATCTTGTATGTATACAACTACCTTTCTTTGCCGGCGCTCTGGATTTATGCAAAACTAATTAGCTACCCCCCCGCTAAGCGGAATATGCTATTCCGCTTTGAACACCATTGAATTTGCAATTCAAATTTTCTTTTGCCAAAACTAAATTCCCTGCATGAAAATACTACCAGGCGCTGGCATAACCATTCTACCATAATTTTAGCGCTACGCGCCTGATGCCATACAAATCCTTTAAGTGCATATTTTTGATGCATGTGTCATAACTTTATTTTACGCCACACAGTGGTGTGGGGACCAGGGATACAGGCACTTACGTTGGTAAAGGGGGGGGGGGGGGGGG
>SLIL01000118.1 GCA_007135645.1 Bacteroidales bacterium | reverse complement strand
GTGGTGTTGAATGTGTTTGTAACTTTTAATGTGTTTGCTTGCAAAATTCATTTATGAAAACAAATCAACAGCTTATCAACAGCAGATTATCATTGTTATTGCACAAAATCAGTATTTTATAAAATTATTAACAAATTGTTCATTATACTAACATTTGATAAAAACAGGGTTTTCAACAGCTATTTTTAGATGCAAAAATGTTAGTTCAGTGTTGGTATTTTCTAACAACATTTGAAAAAAATCATTGACTTTTGTCTCATGACGTTTGCATGATAATTTTACTTAAAAAACCAAATAATCTTCTCCGAAGTTTTGAATGATTTATCACCATTTTTTCAACAGCTCATTGTTTATAAAAATTAAAATATTGAGTACCAACGCTTCAAAACGTATTATTAAATCTATATTTTTGCAGGTTTGTTTATATAACTACTTAAAAATAAATGGTCTGTAATTTATCATTAATTTTGCTGAGAATGCCATTCAGAATTTAGTTATTCACAATTGCTCCTATGAACATAAAAATTGCTATTGCATCCGATCATGCAGGATTTAAAATAAAGGAAACGGTAAGACTTTATCTCCAGGGAAAAGGCTATGAAATCAATGACTTGGGCACTTTTTCGGAAGAGAGCACGGATTATCCTGATTTTGCACATTTGCTGGCTAAGGCAGTAGAGCAGCAACAGTTTGATCTGGGAATTCTTGTTTGTGGCAGTGGAAATGGGGTAAACATGACAGCCAATAAGTATCCCGGTATTCGATCGGCATTGTGCTGGATCCCAGAAATAGCAAGGCTGGCAAGGCTTCACAACAACGCCAATGTACTGGCTATGCCCGGCCGTTTCGTAGATGAAAAGACAGCAAAGCAAATCACCGACGCTTTTCTGGAAACGGAATTTGAAGGTGGCAGGCACCAGCGAAGGGTAGATAAAATTGCCTGTAAGTAGAGCCTGTTGAAAAACACTCAATTAGAGGTGAACCAACGATTTATAATTCAATTGCACCTATCATGTCTGAACCCGTCGTAAATCAGTTTATTGCCGATTCGCAGATAAAATCCTTTGACCTTAAGCACAGGAAGACCATCGCTTTCAACATGTCGAAGTACGATGCTGCTGTGGCGCGGGGAAAGCAACAATACAGCAATCTTGCCATGGCCCGCAGGCAGGCATCGCTCAAGAAATACCGCAGCATCGAACACCTGGAGAATGCGCTTAAGGATTTTGAACAGAACTTTACCCGCAGGGGTGGCAAGGTATTGTGGGCACAGGATGCTGATGAGGCCAACCGACTGATCCTTGATGTTTTGCAAAAACACCAGGTGAAAAAGCTGGTAAAATCCAAGTCTATGGTTACCGAGGAGTTGCAATTGGGTCATTTCCTTGAGCTACATGGTATTGAAAGTGTGGAAACCGATCTGGGAGAATACATCGTACAGATATCCGGCGATAAGCCATACCATATTGTTACCCCGGTAATGCATCGGTCGGCAGAAGATATTGCCGTGATATTTCATGAAAAATTCGGCCTTCCGTTAGAAAGTACACCGCAGGAGATCACCGCCTTTGTGAGAAAAACCCTGAGAGAAAAGTTTGCCGGTGCACAGGCCGGGATTACCGGGGCCAACTTCCTGGTTTCTTCATCCGGGTCGGTGGCTCTTACTGAAAATGAGGGCAACGGTGTGTTGTCGGCTGCCATGCCTCCTTTGCATATTGTAGTGGCAGGGATTGAGAAGGTGATTGAAAACCCGGCAGATCTGCATTTGTTCTGGCCCTTGCTGGCCACCTTTGGTACCGGGCAGAACATTACGGCCTACAATTCCCTGTTCAGCGGACCGCGCCAGAAAGGAGAGGTGGATGGCCCCACAGATATGGTGGTTATTTTGCTGGACAACGGCCGAACCAACCTGCTCGCGCAACTGCCCCAACGCAGGGCATTGTCCTGCATTCGTTGTGGTGCCTGCCTCAATGCCTGCCCTGTTTATCACAATATCGGGGGGCATACCTATGGTTCTGTCTATTCAGGCCCCATAGGTGCGGTGATCACTCCCCACCTCAAATCCATGAAAGCCTACAAACACCTCAGCTATGCTACTTCCCTCTGTGGCAAATGCACCGAAGTGTGCCCGGTGAACATCAATATCCATCAGCTGTTGCTCGAAAACCGCAAGCAGGCAGTATTGCAAAAACTTTCACCACCGGTTGAAAACCTTGGGATGACAGCCTGGAAAAAAGTGATGCTCAACCGTAAATGGATGAATCTGGCCCCACCCGGGATCAAGAATTTTTTCCTGAAAAAACTGTTTTCCTCTTCCTGGGGCAAGCGTCGCAACCTCCCTCCCATTGCTGCAAAAAATTTCGGACAGCTCTGGAAAAGCCGGCAGAAAAACGGTTAAAACCTCCTGAGAATGCTTTTTACCGATCCGGCATACCCTCCCCCGAAAAGATTTACATGCACCATGAGGGGATAAAGGTTGGCAATGTCAACGGCCTGCGTCCAGTTTTTTTCCAGGGGCCAGGAATTGTTGTAGGCAGCATAAAATTCTGGTGAAAAACCACCAAAAAGCTTGCTCATTCCAATATCCATAAGGCGGTGGCCATAGTAAACTGCCGGGTCAATAATGCAGGCTTCTCCGCTGCTGTTGATCATATAGTTGCCACTCCACAGGTCACCATGCACCAGCGAGGGTTTTTCCACGGGGAAAAAATCCTCCAGGTGCGGATAGAGCCGCTCGAAATCCTTTACAAGGGACCTATCCCCTCTTCCGCTGTCGCGCGCCATTTTCAGCTGCGGCTCCAGCCGGCAGGAAATAAAAAACTCTGTCCATTGGTCGTGTCTTTGGTTGTATTGGGGAAGACTGCCAATGTAGTTGTCATGGTCCAGTCCGAACTGTTCTGCAGAGTGCCTGTGAAGCAAGGCAAGCCCCTTTCCAAACTCCTGCCAGAAATCTTTTTGTTGCCGCCCCTCATTCATAAAATACAGCACCAGCATGCTCGTATCATCCTTTTCTCCGAAACCCACCACCTGTGGTACATCCAGCGTACCGGTATCCCTGAGCAGCTGAAGCCCTTTGGCTTCGGCCTCAAACATAGCAGGATAGGCATGGGCGTCATTCCATTTGGCAAACCAGCTCCCCTCTCCTGTTTCCATGCGGGCAGCCTGGTTGATATCGCCCCCGGCAAGTGGTCTGGAGCTTATAAGCTGCTCTTTGTTGCCCGTATGCTTTTCAAGTATTTCAATAAAAAGGGTATGGATAAGATCGTTCATCATGGAAGTTATTTTTTAAAACTGTATTTTTCCAGCATGGTATAAACGGGTCCCTGGGGAGTAAGCTGGCTTTTATAAAGGGCGAAAGAATCGATGGTATTGCGTTGAAACAATATCATACCAAATGAACTTTCCAGCTCGCGCAGCACGATGGTATCTTTCATTTCCCTGATCCTTCCCAGGGTGAGGTGGGGCCTGAAAAAATAACCCTCATTTTCATAACCCAGAGGCTCCAATTGCTCCTGCACGCTGCGGTAAAGTTTTTCCAGCCGGTGCCTGTCATCAAAAATGCCCATCCATAATACGCGGGGGTTGCTGGTATTGCCAAAGGAACCCAATCCCCGGATCTCCAGGGTAAATGGTTTGGCTCCCTGGGTAGCGGCACGCAGTTGTTCTTTTACCTTTTCCACGTTTTTATCGGGGGTATCCCCCAGAAACTTAAGGGTGATGTGAAGGTTTTGCGGATTTACCCAGCTGATGCGGGCATCAGAAAGCCTTGTTTTTACATGGTTAAAGGCTTTCATCAAACTTTCCTGCGGTTCAATTTTTACGGCAACAAATAATCGGATCATGGTTCAAATTTAGAAATTTTATTTTGCCAAATGAATAAAACCTGCTAATTTTGCAACGCAATTAATGAACGGGGAATTAGCTCAGTTGGCTAGAGCGTTTGGCTGGCAGCCAAGAGGTCATCGGTTCGAGCCCGATATTCTCCACAGCAAAAAAGCCGGATATTTTTCCGGCTTTTTCTGTTTCTACTCCTCCCAATTTTCTTCTTTGCCGGGGTCTTTAAGCCTGAACCAGCTCATCTTCTCGTTCTGCCCCATTTCAATAATATCGGCGATCATCAGGTTTACCAGCAGGTTTTCTGCCAGGTAACGCGGTATGGCAGCCAGGCTGCAAAACTTACCAATGGTGATAAAAGGATGTTGTTCCAGGTATTGAAGTAACATTTTTTCCTTATCAGAATATCGGATAAACGTACCACTTTCGCTGTTGACCCTTTTCCAGTATTTGAGTTGCAGGGTGGTGGCAAGGATATTCTGATCCTTTACCCTGATGTAGGCCATCCATTTTCCCGATTCGTTCAGGGCATAGCAGGGCTTGTTGTCAAGGGCAGGGATATCGATTTCCAGCACTGTTTTTCCATCCACATTCCATGTGCGATGGGCGAAATCCATTTCCGGTTTGCAATACATACTGGCGGCAGCCTCTATCATATAGAACTCCTCCTCCGACCTTACCCCTGCCACCACACCGTTGTCTTTCACTCCGATAAGCAGCTTTCCCCCGTCGGTATTGGCAAATGCGGAGATGGTACGGGCTATTTTGCGGGAATCATTCACCTGGAATTTAAAGTCTTGCTTCTGGTGTTCGCCCTGTAGAATAAGACGTTGTATGTAGGCATTCATGACTTGTTTTTTCTGTTTGCGTACTGGGCATGTGCCTGTTGCTTCTCACTCTGGTCAATAGGCGCGTTGGTTGCGCCCCTCAATATAATTGATAAAGGATTTATTGGCCACTTTGTTTCCTCCCGGGGTGGGATACTCGCCGGTAAAGTACCAGTCGCCTTTATTTCCGGGGCATGCCGTATGCAGATCTTCAATGGTTTGGTACACGATCTCCACCTCAGCATTTACATCCGGTGTATGGAGCATGCGGGCAATTTTCTCCGAAATTTCTTCGGGGCTGAAGGGTTTGTATATGTCTCTCACATGGTTTACTACTTCCTCCTTGGGCAATGCCTCTGCTCCCTTGCACTTTTTGTACACATCATTGATCACATACTCCTGGCGTGTTTCTTTAAGCAGCTCAATGGTAGCCCTGAAAGCAATGAATTCCGACAGTTTGGTCATGTCGATACCATAGCAGTCGGGGTAGCGGATCTGGGGGGCAGAGCTTACGATGATGATCTTTTTGGGTCTGAGGCGGTCCAGCATCCTGATGATACTTTTGCGCAAAGTGGTACCTCTTACAATGGAGTCGTCAATTACCACCAGGTTGTCCTGGTAGTCTCGCACCACCCCGTAAGTGACATCGTACACGTGGGTTACCAGGTCGTCGCGGGCATTGTCTTCGGTGATAAAGGTGCGCAGCTTGGCATCTTTTACGGCCACCTGATCGATGCGGGGTTTCAGCTGCAGGATCTGCTCAATCTTCTGTGGGTCGGGTTCTCCCCTGAGTTGCATGATCCGGTCTTTTTTCACCTGGTCGCAAAAATCATTCAGCCCTTCTACCATGCCCTTGTAAGCGGCAATGGCGGTGTTGGGAATGTAAGAAAACACGGTGTTTTCAAAGTCGTGATCAATGGCCTTAAGAATAGCAGGAACCAGCTGGCGGCCCAGCATTTTCCGCTCCCTGTAAATACTGGCATCGGTACCCCGTGAAAAGTAGATCCTTTCAAAGCTGCACGATTTGCGGGGCAATGGCTTTTTGCATTCCACCTCGCTGAATTCGCCGTTTTTCCTGATGATCAATGCATGGCCGGGTTTTACTTCTTTTATGGTATCGATGGTAACATTAAAGGCGGTTTGAATAACAGGCCTTTCGGATGTTGCTACCACAATTTCGTCATCGCGGTAATAATAGGCCGGACGAATACCTGCCGGATCGCGCATAAGAAAAGCGTCGCCATGGCCCAGCAGCCCGGCCAGCACATATCCTCCATCCCAGTATTTGCAGGCTTTTGAAAGAACAGATTGAATATCCAGGTTGTCTGCGATAAGAGGAGAGATCTCCTTTTTGGTGTACCCCTCCTTTTTAAAGTGGCGGTAGAGGTCTTCGTTTTCGTCGTCCAGAAAATGGCCCAGCTTTTCCAGGATGGTAACCGTGTCAGATGTATCGCTGGGATGCTGGCCGATATGCATAAGGCTGTTGAAGAGCTCATCCACGTTGGTAAGGTTAAAATTACCGGCGATCATGAGGTTTTTCGACATCCAGTTGTTTTCGCGCTGAAAGGGGTGGGTATTCTCCAGGGCATTGCGTCCAAAGGTGCCATAGCGCAAATGTCCTATAAACAGTTCGCCTGTTAGATCAACATTGTTTTTCAGCCAGTTTACATCGCGAAGTCGTTCGGGTTTTTGGTCGCAAGCAACATGAATGCTGTTGTTGAATTGGGTAAAAATATCTTTGATGGGGTTGGTACGCGTGGATCGCAGGCGGTTCATGTAGCGGGTGCCGGGTTTCATGTCGAACTTAACACAACCAATGCCGGCCCCATCCTGTCCGCGGTTGTGTTGTTTTTCCATGAGGAGGTACATTTTGTCGGGCCCGTAAAAGGCGGTACCGTATTTTGCAAGGTAGTATTCCAGTGGCTTCAGCAGTCTCAACAGCACAATGCCACATTCGTGTTTGATGGAGTCGCTCATTTTGAGGTAAAATTAGGGATGCAAAGTTAACAAAAAAAGCGCTTTACACAGAGGCTCCAAAGGTTTCTTTCCTGCAACAGGTTCAATCAGATCTCGTATTCAAAAAACGGTGTTTTAAGGGATTTAAACCCTATTTTGCGCAACAGTTCATGTGCTTCAGGAAAATGCTGATCCAGCTGATCGGGATGGTGGGCATCGGAGTTGACCATCATGGAGATGTTCAGATCGTAGCATTTCTGAATGATCTCCAGGGAGGGGAAATACTCGTCGGTTTTTCCCGTATACAGCCCGCGGGTGTTAACTTCCACAATGCAATTGTGTTTTGCTGCTGCCTGCAGGGTCTCGTCCACCAGCTCCTGATACCATGCTTCGCCCGTGGAAAACCACCGCTGTTTGTTGTGCATCTTCACCTTGTCAATATGTCCGATGATCTGGGGCTTCTGGGTTTCGATCATTTTTACCGACTGCTTGTAAAATGCAGTTACGGCAGCACGGTAATCACCATCAAAGATGTCATTCACTCCTTTGATATATCCCTCCAGGGGGCCGTCGATAAACCAGATCCGGCCGTCATCCTTATGACGCACCAGGTGTACCGACCCGATGTTGTAATCCAGAGGTGTATTTTTCATGAATCCATCAAAATCTTCTGAATGGCCAGGGATATAGTCGATCTCAAGGCCCAGATACAGATCGATCTGGTTGTTGTATTTTTCGATCAGGTAGCGGGCATCGGTTACGTATTGCCTGAAACTTTCCGGAGTAAGACTCCACTCATTGGGAAAGGGCAGGGGAGAGTGGGCCGAAAAGCCCAGTGCTTTAAACTTCTTTTTTATGGCAGCTTTCACATATTCTTCCATGTGTTCTTTTCCGTCGCAATGGTGCGAATGACTGTGAAAATTGTAAAGAGGGATCATTTTCTATCCTGTTTATATTTTTGAAATCATTTAATTAACACGTTTAGGAACAATTGGTTCATGTTTGCTTCGCATAATGATTTTGAACCGCAAGGATCGCAAAGGATTCGTTCTCCATTTTCCATTCTTCATTCTCCATTCTTCATTTTTCATTCTCCATCATCTACTCCTTACCCACCTTCGCCTGCTGCGCAATTCGTATTCGCGAAGTGATCATATCGATGGCCACATGATTTTCCCCACCCTGGGGTACGATGATCTCGGCGTAGCGTTTACTGGGCTCAATAAACTGCAGGTGCATGGGCTTAACATATTTCTCGTAATGCTCCAGCACATCAATGAAGGAGCGACCCCTTTCTTCGATATCACGTTTGATGACCCGCATGAGTCGGTCGTCGGCATCGGCATCCACAAAAATCTTGATGTCCATACGGTCGCGCATCCTGGGGTTGGACATGATGAGGATCCCTTCCACAATCACCACCTCTTTGGGCTCCACCTCAATGGTTTCTTTGGCCCGGGCACAGGTGAGGTAGGAATAAATGGGCATGGGGATGGGCTTTCTTTCCCTGAGCATGTCCAGGTGTTTGATCAGCAGGTTGAATTCGATAGCACTGGGATGGTCGAAGTTGATCTTTGCCCGTTCCTGGGGAGAAAGGTGCCCATTGTCTTTGTAGTAGGCGTCCTGGTAGATCACCGAGACGCTGTTTTTGGGAAGACGGCTTACGATTTTTCGCACTACCGTAGACTTTCCCGAGCCGGAACCACCGGCAATACCTATTATCAGCATAACAGCTCTTTTTGGTGTATAAAAATAAAGGTTTTCCTGTAAAATAAAGCCGGGTGAATATAATTTATTTGGCAGTGTTGGTTAATTCAACAAAATGAATTAGGTTTGTTGCAAGTGTGCTTTTTAATTTTTTTTGGTTCATTATGGATGACAAGGAATTGAAAATCAAGATGTATAACGATCCGTTGCAGTTTTTTCCTGCAATCCTAAATGATATTAAAAGCGCATCAAAATATATTTACCTGGAGATTTACCGTTTTCGCAACGACCCCATCGGCATCAGGGTGCGCGACAACCTCATCAACAAGTGTCGCGAAGGGGTAAAGATCAGGCTGCTCATCGACTCCTGGGGAGCATCATCCAACATTACTTTTTTTAAAGATCTTATTGAGCTGGGGGGGGAAGTAACCTTTTTTAAGAAGATCCGCCTCACCTGGGATGCCTTCACCAAGAACCACCGTCGCGATCATCGCAAGATCCTGGTAATTGACGACAGAATAACCTGGATCGGATCGGCCAATATCAGCGGTTATGCCCTCAACTGGCGCGAGTCGATGTTTCGTATCCAGGGAAAGATAGCCCATTGCTTCAGAGATGTGATCCGGGACAACCTCAAAATTTTCAACAAGTATTTTTACGACAAGATAGCTTATACACGCAAGATCACCTGGGAAGGGTTCGAGATCATCCGCGATGTCCCCTCCATTACTTTTCAGCCCATTCAGCGCAAGTTTCTGGAGTTGATCAAAAATGCAAAAAATGAGATCCTTCTGGAAACTCCTTACTTCCTGCCCGGCAGCAACCTGCGCAAGGCGCTGGCCGATGCAGCCCTGCGCGGGGTGAAAGTGAACATCATCATCCCCAAAAAGTCTGATATTCATGTGCTGGATGTGCTGGCGGGCAAATATCTGGGCGAGCTGGCCCGGGCCCGGGTCAACATCCATTTTTTCCCTTCGCAAAACCTGCACTCCAAGATCTTTATGTCTGACCGGAAATACTTTATGGTGGGATCGGCCAATTTTGATTACCGAAGTTTTCGTTACCAGCACGAGATCTGCCTTTTTGGTGAGCACAAAAGCCTGAACCGGCAATTGTTGCGGCATTTCCAGGATAGCATGCGCAGCACAGAACCCTTTGATTATTTTACCTGGCAAAAACGACCCTATCTGCAACGATTTTTTGAAGCCTTGCTGGTGCCCTTCAGGCATCTGTTTTAGCAGAAGATGTTCTTCGGAGAACGATGATCTAGCGCCTTACCCTTCCTCCAAAGGCAAACCGTTCGGCGTAATAGGTTTCATCCAGGTCGTTTACTACCACCCCTCTTGATGTGGAGGCATGCACGAACTTATTGTTGCTGAGGTAGACACCCACATGTGAAACTCTTCTGCGATCGATTTTGAAAAATACCAGGTCACCCTCCTGCAGGTTGCGGCGGTTGATCCTTCGGGTGCGTTGGGCCATTTGCACCGTTACCCTCTCCAGATCGATGTCGTAAACGTTGCGGTAAACCACCTGTGCAAACCCCGAGCAGTCCATGCCATAGCTTGTTGTTCCACCAAACAGGTATGGTGTGCCCAGCCACCTGGTCACTTCGCGCAGCAGGTCGGGGTTTTCATCACCATTGAGGCGATAGCCCAGCTTTTGCGACTTGGTTTGATAGAAGGATGAGGTAACCGGGGCAGCAGCAGCGGAAGCAGTTTCATTGTTTCTTGTTTCGCGGGCAGGGGAGGGGCCGAAGCGTTCGCGCCCCTCTTCACGATACGACGGAGTTTCGCGCATGTAGGTGCAGCTGGTGGCAAAGAGAAACATGACCAGGGCAACAAAAAGGGATGGGCGCATTGCATTGCAGGTTTTACAGTTGTTACAAAAATATGCAATTTTTTGGATATTTGGTGCATAGCAAAAAGTGGTCAGACGACTTCAAGCTCGTCCGACCACTAAAGAAAAATTCCTCCTCTCCTTTACCCCGGCTGGGCGGAATTTGTAATTCCGCCCATTGTATATGTCGTGACGAGGCCACTCCCAGTGACCCCGCCACTGAACAAGCTATTGCACCCACCCTGGGGTGCTGTTCCGTTAGGTGCATCCATTAGGCTATCGGTATACGGCCCCTCTGGGGCCAGGGTGAAGGGTGGTTGGGCAGAATTTCAAATTCCGCCCAGCAAGGAGAAGGTCTTCACGGCAGTGCTTCCGGAAAATCACGAAGTGATTTTAAACTGCGTCTTTGCGTCTCCGCGAGCCAAAAAAACCTTTAAAAGAATGATAAAAACCTGGGCGTTGCTGGGAGCTACTTTGAACAAGCTATTGCACCCACTACGTGGTGCTGTTCCGTTAGGTGCATCCATTAGGCTATCGGTATACGGCCCCTCTGGGGCCAGGATAAAGGGTGGTTGGGCGGAATTACAAATTCCGCTTAGCAGGGGTGCTAAAAAGAAAGTGGTCAGACGACTTCAAGCTCGTCCGACCACTAAAGAAAAATTCCTCCTCTCTTTTACCCGCAATGCAAAAACTGGCGTACCAGCTTCATGGTCTCTTCGCGGTTGGGTGCGATGCGCTCGCGCAGGTTCTCATCGTTGTAATCTCTGAGCTTGCGGGCGATCCCTTCCAGCAGTGCATCGGTAAATACGCCGTGCTGCTTGAAAATATCGGCCTGGGCCAGCAGGTAGTCGGCCGCTTTTTTGCAGGAGTAGGGCAGTTGATACAGCTCATCCTGGCGCGCCTTGTGCTTGTCATCAAAGATGTTTACATCAATATATGTCTTTTGGGCAAACTCCAGCCCGTCGGGCATCTCAAAGCCGTGGCGGGCACCTACGCACAAACCTGCTATGAGCAGGTATATATCAGCTGAGCCGTCGGGGCAGCGGAACTCGAAGGTAGATTTATCACTAAAATCCATGTCGTGCTTCTCTTCCAGGGGGTTGGCCGTGGCCACCATGTCGCCGGCACCTACCCAGCCCAGCGGTACACGGATCAGGGCAGAGCGGTTGCGCTCACCCCAGCACACATTGGTGGGGGCCTCCTGGTGGGGCACCAGCCTGAAATAGCTCGTGGGGATAGTATTGCCAAAGGCCGAAAGGGCAGGGGCAATGTGGAGAATACCGGCGATCACCTTGCGCGACACATCGCTGATCTTACCGTTTTCAAGGGTAACATTTTTGCCATCCTTCATGGGGCGCATGTGAATGTGCATGCCACTGCCTGCCTTGCCTGCCGTGATTTTGGGAGCAAAGCTGATGGTGACCCCATACTGGTAGCCCACTTCGCGCAGGATCCACTTGGCAATGATGAGCTGGTCAGCAGCATCTTCAACGCTGGTGGGGAGAAACTCAATTTCGTTCTGCTCATATTCGTGCTCTTCGTCAGAGAAGTTGCCCACCTCCGAGTGGCTGTACTTGATCATAGCTCCGGTTTGGGCCATGGCCATCATGGCATCGGTGCGCAGCTGTTCCCACTTCACAAAGGGTGCCGACTCGTGGTAGCCCTTTTGGTCGGTGGCCCTGTAAAGATCATCCTTATCGCTGATCACATAATACTCGATCTCGCCCATCACCTCCAGGCTATACCCGGTTTGCTCCAGCAGTGCCTCGTGCGCTTTGCGCATGATATTCTCAGGAGCACTGGCCAGCGGATTGCCATCTTTGTCAAAGAAAGAACACAGGATGTCAACCGCAGGCGTCTCCGAAAAGGGGTTCAGAAAAGCCGTTTTGAAGCGTGGCACCACATACAGGTCGCTGGAGCCCGCTTCCAGGAAGTTAAAGAGGCTGCTGCCATCCACACGTTCGCCCGTGCTGAGGATGGTTTCCAGGTGGTCACGGCCCTGGATCACGAAGTTGAGTGCTTTCAAACGACCGTCTCCTCCCACATAGCGGAAGTTGATCATTTTGATCTCGTTGTTCTCTACGTAATTAATGATATCTGCCTTGGTGAAATCTTTGGCAGGCTTCTGAAGAAACCTTACCAGGGGGTTGGGATTCAAGTTATACGAATTGGTAGTCATAACGTTGTGCTTTTTTTAAGGGTGAAAAACGTGATGAATTGATAAAATTGCCGCGAAATTAGCAAAAATAATCCATATCCGGTTCAGTATTAGAACGGGAACCTCACCAAAACTTTCCTGATGATGGACTTAACACGTTCACAAAAAATATTTATATAAATTTGTATCCCAATAGAAGTATCAATTGGAACCAAAAAAAATCCATCATGTCCATATCAACCATATTGTTGTCTCTTTGCAGGGATGCGGCCCATGCCATACTTGAAGTTTACGGGCAAACGGGCAACGACCAGGTGGAGTCCAAGAGCGACAACACCCCACTCACCCTTGCCGATCGCCGCTCGCACGCCATCATCGTGCAGGGGCTCAGGGAGCATTTTCCTGATATCCCGGTGATCTCGGAAGAAGGGGACATACCGGAATATGAAACGCGTAGCACATGGGAGCGCTGCTGGCTGGTGGACCCGCTGGATGGCACCAAAGAATTTATCAAGCGCTCGGGCGAATTTACCATCAACATTGCCCTGGTAGAAAAAGGGGTGCCCGTGGAAGGGGTGGTGTATGTGCCCGTTTCAGGGCAGGCCTTCTTCACACGCGATGGCAGGGCCTGGATGCTTGAGGGGGGCGATCTTTCGGATGCCCGCCATGTCTCCGTGCGCGATGCTGATCCGGAAAACCTGGTGATGGCAGGAAGCCGCGACCATGTGGGCCCGGGGCTGCAAAAGGTGCTGGATAAACATCCCCGTCTGCAACTCAAAAGCATGGGCAGCTCCCTGAAGTTCTGCCTGCTGGCACAGGGACAGGCCGACCTCTACTACCGCGACCTGCCCACCATGGAGTGGGACACCGCCGCCGCCCAGGCCGTGCTGGAAGCCGCCGGAGGAAAAGTGTTCAATGAAAACGGGCAACCGTTACTATACAACAAGGAAAATCTCAAAAATCCCGGCTTTATGGCCATCGGGGATCAATCACTCAAATGGAAGAAACTACTGGCCTAACCCTCAACCCTCAACCTTAACCTCAACTTTAACCTTAACCTTAACCTTAACCTCAATCCCAACCTTAACCTCAATCTCAACCTCAATACCATGACCAACATCTCAGACAAACACCTCAAATACCTCGAAGACGAATCCATCTACCTCTTTCGTGAGGCAGCGGCCCAGTTTGAGAATCCCGCCATCCTGTTTTCCGGGGGCAAGGATTCCATCATCCTGGTGCACCTGGCCCGCAAGGCCTTTTTTCCGGCAAAGTTTCCCTTTCCGCTGGTACACATCGATACGGGGCACAATTTTCCCGAGACCATCGAGTACCGCGACCAGCTGGTGCAAAAGCTGGGGGCACGCCTGATCGTGGGCAGCGTGCAGGAGAGCATCGACACGGGCCGCGTGGTGGAAGAGACCGGGCCGGGGGCCAGCCGCAACTGGCTGCAGACCGTTACCCTTCTGGATACTTTAAAACAATATAAGATCGATGCTGCCATAGGAGGTGGGCGGCGCGATGAAGAAAAGGCCCGCGCCAAGGAGCGGTTCTTCTCCCACCGCGACATGCACGGGCAATGGGATCCCAAAAACCAGCGTCCCGAGCTGTGGAACCTGTTCAACGGGCGCAAAAACCCCGGTGAGCATTTCCGCGTGTTCCCCATTAGCAACTGGACCGAGCTGGATGTGTGGCAATACATGAAACAGGAAAAGATCGACCTGCCTTCCCTGTATTTTTCCCACAAAAGGAGTGTATTTGACCGCGATGGCGTCACCTTTGCCCATACCGAATTTATGGAGCTGCTGCCCCACGAAAAGGTGTACGAGAAAACCATCCGCTTCCGTACCATCGGCGATGCCACCTGCACCGGAACCGTGGACTCGGTAGCCGACAATATCGACGACATCATTGCAGAAGTGGCCGCCAGCCGCGTTACCGAACGGGGCAACCGCAACGACGACAAACGCACCGAATCGGCCATGGAGGATAGGAAGCTGCAGGGGTATTTTTAATGAAAAGTGAAGAATGAGGAATTAAGAATGAAAAATTAAGAATGAAAAATGGAGAATGATGAATGAAGAATGGAAAGCAGATGGTTTAGGGCCATGAGTTTTATTTGTTGCGTTCTCCACCTTCCAGGGGGGCGGGGGGTATTGTAATTCAAAACAGAAAGAAAACAGCTGCATAGCAGATTACAATCCTTGCGAAACCTTTGCGATCCTTGCGTTTAAAAACATAAAAAACAAACAGAAAACCGTGGAAATATTACGATTTACAACAGCCGGAAGTGTTGATGACGGCAAGAGCACGCTCATCGGGCGATTGTTGTTTGATTCCAAGCTGATCTTTGAGGATCAGATGGAGGAAATCCAGAAGGCAACCCTGAAAAGGGGAGAGGAAGGGGTGAACCTGGCCCTGCTCACCGACGGGCTGCGTGCCGAGCGTGAACAAAATATTACCATCGATGTGGCCTACCGCTACTTTGCCACCCCCCGCCGCAAATTCATCATTGCCGACACCCCCGGCCATGAGCAATACACGCGCAACATGGTTACGGGAGCCTCCACCTCCGACCTGGCCATCATCCTGGTGGATGCCCGCAAAGGGGTGCTTACCCAGTCCAAACGGCATGCCTCCATCTCTTCCCTCTTGCGGATTCCCCACCTGGTGGTGTGTGTAAACAAGATGGACCTGGTGGATTATTCCGAAAAGCGCTTCAGGGAGATCGTGGAAGATTTTGAGGCCTTTGCCCAGAAGCTGGAGGTGGAAGATATCACCTTCATCCCCATCTCTGCCCTCAAAGGGGACAACATCGTGAACAAAACCGGCAACATGCCCTGGTACAAAGGTACCACGCTGCTTTACCATCTTGAGAATGTAAACATCACCTCCGACCGCAACCTGGTGGATTTCCGCTTCCCGGTGCAGTACGTGATCCGTCCGCACCAGGATTACCGTGGCTTCGCGGGGCGCATCACCTCGGGCACCATACGCAAAGGGGAAAAAGTGATGGTTTTGCCTTCGGGACTGAAAAGCACGGTAGACAGCATCCTCACCCTTGAAGGTGAGCTGCAGGAGGCCAGGGCCGGCGACTCGGTGGTGATCTCCATCAAGGACAACATCGACATCAGCCGCGGCAACATGCTGGTGCGCGAGAAGAACCTCCCCTTCGTGGATACCCGCCTGGATGCGTTCCTGTGCTGGATGAGCCCGGCACCCATGGAAAAGGGGAAAAGGTACATCCTGCGCCATACCACCCAAACGGTGAATGCCTACGTGAAGGAGATCGTTTATCGTCTCAACGTCAATGAGCTGCGCCGCGAAGAGAGCGAGTCCATGGAGCTCAACGACATCGGGCGCATAGAGCTGGAAACCTCGCAGCCCCTGTTTTTTGACCGGTACAAGCTCAACAAAGGTACCGGCAGCTTTATCCTGATCGATGCGGCCACCAATGTTACCGTGGGTGCGGGGATGATCAACTCGGTGGTGAAGGACCGGGGTAACATGCCTTTTACGCGGCAGGAAAAGTCGCCCAACACCGTGTGGGAGGGGCTAAACATCAGCCGTGAGGAGCGCGAGCAACGCAACGGGCACAAGGCTGCCGTGCTGTGGCTCACCGGGCTGTCGGCATCGGGCAAAACGTCCATTGCACGTCTGCTGGAGAAGAAGCTGTTTGAAAAGGGGATGCACACGGCACTGCTGGACGGCGACATGGTGCGCCACGGGCTTTGCTCCGACCTGGGGTTCAGCGATTACGACCGCAAGGAGAACATACGGCGAATCGCCGAAACGGCACGCCTGTTCTTTGAGCAGGGCAACATCGTCATCTGCACCTTTATCTCGCCCTTTAAAGCTGACAGGGAGTTTGCCCGCAACATTATCCCGCAGGGGCGCTTCGTGGAAACCTGGGTGAAGTGCGACCTGCAAACAGCCATCAAACGCGACCCCAAGGGCCTCTATGCCAAAGCACTTAAAGGAGAGATCAGGAACTTCACTGGGATATCATCTCCCTACGAAAACCCCGAAAACCCCGAGATCATCATCGATACTGATACCCACAGCCCCGAAGCCCTCGCCGGCGAGCTATTAGAAATGGTCTTGCAGACAGTTACGAACACAGATGACGCCGATTGAACTGATTTGCACGGATTTTTTATCTGCGATCATCCGCCCGATCCGTGTCATCCGCGTTCCCATAAGAAGTATTAAGAACACAGATGACGCAGATTGAACGGATTCACACGGATTTTTATCCGCGACTATCCGCAAGATCCGTGTCATCCGC
>SLIL01000022.1 GCA_007135645.1 Bacteroidales bacterium | reverse complement strand
GATATTCTTTCTGATCAAAAATCAGGAACATCCATCCATATAGAGATTCCCGTTCTGGCAAAGGCAGGATAATTTATGCGTTTCAATGGAATAGCCATAAATTGCCTTGATGTAATGCATATATCTCTACACCAGATTTAAACTATTTTCAACTCAGTTCTCTTTTATTCTCATGCAATTCGGATTCAGAAGAAACTGTCCCAGGGAAAATCGGATAAAATAGCTTATGGCTTTAACAACGGGGCGACAATATAAAAGAATAAGCTATTACAGTGCTTTTTGGACATTATTAGCTGTTTAACCGGAATCCAACCAAAAAATATCTACTTTTGAGTTTTAGTAGCTGTCGGTCATTGAATCATACAGACCTTGCATTAAAATAATACTCGTTTGATAATTAATAAACATTGCAACTTCCCCGGATAAACATATCTCCAGGCCCAATCAAAGGGTTGTTTGTTCTTTTGGCCGCTTTAGCGACCATATGGTGGTTTTCCCTGCCCCAAGATCTGTTTGAGACGCCCTACTCTACTGCCATGTACGACCGGGAAGGGCAATTGCTAAATGCCCGTGTTGCGGCTGATGGCCAGTGGAGGTTTCCTGCTATCGACAAAATACCAGGTAATTACCGCCTTGCATTGCTCCATTTCGAAGACCGCTATTACCCTTACCATCCAGGTGTAAATCCCCTGTCAGTTTTCCGGGCCATGATCACCAATCTGACCGGTGGAAAAACCACGAGCGGGGCAAGCACCATCAGCATGCAGGTGATCCGGCTCAGCCGGCAAGGCAAACCCCGCACTTTAAGGGAAAAACTTCTGGAGGCCTGGCTGGCCACCCGACTGGAATTGCGTTATTCAAAAAGTGAAATCCTTGCCATGTATGCTTCTCATGCCCCATTCGGGGGCAATGTGGTAGGTATTTCTGCCGCATCGTGGCGGTATTTCGGACACGGCCCCCAGGATCTTTCATGGGCCCAGGCTGCAACCCTTGCCGTGTTGCCCAACAGCCCCTCCCTTATCTTTCCGGGAAGAAACCAGGAGTTGCTGCTAAAAAAAAGAAACAGGCTACTGGAAACCTTGCAGCAAAGAGGGCTTATTGACACCCTGGAGCTGCAACTTGCCCTTGCAGAGCCATTGCCGGGTCGCCCCTACCCTTTGCCCCGCAAAGCCCCTCATCTGTTTGGCCGAACGGCCGTTGACGGATTAGAGGGACAACTGATCTCAACCACCATTGACGCGGCCATGCAGGAAAACATCAAAACCATCCTGATGCGCCATCAACCGGCACTCCACGCCAACCACATCCACAACATGGCGGTGCTGGTTGCAAATGTGAACACGGGAAATGTGCTGGCTTACTGGGGAAACATCCCCGATGACCGGCAGGAGGTTAAAGCAGCAATGGTTGATATTATTGAAGCCCGGAGAAGCCCCGGAAGTTTGCTCAAACCTTTTCTTTATGCTGGCCTGCTGCAGGAAGGGCTGATCATGCCCCGGTCCCTGGTACCGGACATCCCAACCCGGTTCAGCGGGTTCAACCCACAAAACTTCAACCGCACCTATGATGGGGCTGTTCCTGCCGATCGTGCCCTGGCCCGTTCGCTGAATGTACCGGCTGTTAATATGCTTATGGACTACCACCCCGAGAGGTTTCAGACCCTGGTGGAGCAGTGCGGGCTGAAAACCTTTGACCAGCCTGCATCACATTACGGGCTTTCCATGATACTGGGAGGAGGAGAGGTAAAGATGTGGGAGATCGCAGGTGCTTTTGCATCCATGGCCCGCGCATTGAACCTTTACAAAGCGGACCCTTACCCGCAAGCAGAACCAAGGCCCTTCCATCCCCTCACCTATCGCAATGACCAAAGCACCACCAATGCTCAATGCCCTTCGCCCTTTTCTCCCGCGGTGATCTGGCAAACACTGGAAGCCATGGTGGAGGCAGCGCGACCTGACACCGAGGCCAACTGGCAACGGTTTTCCAGTTCCCGACGTGTGGCATGGAAAACGGGCACCAGCCATGGGCTGCGCGATGCATGGGCCATTGGTGTTGACCCGGAACATGTGGTAGCAGTGTGGGCCGGAAATGCCACCGGTGAAGGAAGACCGGGCCTTACCGGTATCGCTGTTGCAGCACCGGTAATGTTTGAGGTATTTGGGCTGCTGCCTGCGGCAGGATGGTTCGCGAAACCCTTTGAAGATATGAAACAGGTGGAGGTTTGCAGGAAAAGTGGGTTTGCGGCTTCTTCCAATTGCATCCAAACCGATACTCTTTGGGTTCCACTGAGAGATTATTCAACAGGACCTTGCCCCTATCACATCCGTATTCACCTGGACAAAAAAAGTGGACTGCGGGTAAACAGCAGCTGTGCTTCACTTGCCGAAATGGAACCACGCTCCTGGTTTGTCCTGCCCCCCGTTCAGGAGTACTACTTCAAATCCAGAAACCCCTTCTACCGGATTTTGCCGCCCTTCAGGGAAGGTTGCAGCGACCAAACCCGGACTTCAATACCCATGCAGTGGATCTACCCCAACCGGCACACCACCATTTACATCCCTTACGAGCTTGACGGATCGCCGGGGGAAGCGATTTTCAGCATTGCCCACCGCCATGAAAACGCTACCCTGCACTGGCATCTGAATCACGAATATCTGGGGCAAACCAAACATTTTCATGATATGGCACTCAGGCCGGGAGAGGGCGAGCATCTGATAACCGTCGTAGATCAGAATGGCCATATACTGGAAATGACATTTGAAGTCATTACAAGACACCACACTTCGCGCGGGCAGCGTAGGATGCGTTAATGACAAAACTACGATCAATCATTCTGCTTTATTTAACTTTCTTCTACTTTTTGCTTGATCAAAAAGTAGCAAAAGATCAAGGCTTCGCATGTTTAATGTGGTAATAATTTGATTATTTAGGTCACATTGAGCTCGCCTTCCGGCTCGGTTCCCGACAAAACTGCGGTCTCTTCGCTGAAAAAATTCAATGCCTGTTTTGTTACATTCTTTTCTGTTAATAATAAACCGTGCAAAGTAATGTTACTGCAATTAATAACGGTGGGTATCACAGGCTGCGAATTTTTTTTAACCGCTTCGTTCCTTGTTTTGTTACCGGGAAACCTGCAAGGCCGAAGGGGTGCTTCGATCAACAGGTGGAAGGTAAGAATAGCAGCTAAATCGATTCGAAATAAAAGGCAAACCTCATTTTTTCATATTTAAACCTTAGTAGCTGATTAGTCCTGCATTAATCCAGAGCGCCGGACACGAAAGGTAGTTGCATGCATTCAAGATGTTGCCGGCGCACCAGGAAATTCAGCAAAACAGAAAACCACAAAAAGAAATTCAGGGATATTACGGATTCTTTCAATGCACATTTATTCAACAACTAACAAGGATGTCATTAGAAGGAGAAGCTGATCAATCCGTTATAATGAGGAACTACTTTTTTTTCCTGAGAGTAAGCAATGTGATCTCGGGCCTCATCCCCATGCGCCCGGGAAACCCGATAAACCCAAACCCACGGTTCACATAAAGCAATTGACCATTATCATCGTAAAGTCCGTTCCAGTTGCTGTATTTTATCGAAACGGGACTCCACTGAAACCACGGACTCCTGATCCCGGCCTGAAAACCATGGGTATGACCCGAAAAAGTGATGTTGACATCTGACTCAGGCACCACCACCTCTGTCCAGTGCGATGGATCATGCGACAACAAAAGGATAAAAGGGAAGTTGTAATGATCACCAAGAGCCTCATCCAGGTCTCCCAGCTGATGAAAGGGTGGCAAACCCCAGTTGTCAACCCCGGCAATCATGATGGAATCATTTCCACGGGTTATAAACCGGTGCTCATTTCGCAACAGGTCAAAACCCATTTTCTCCTGAAATTCTTTTAACTGCTCCAGATTGGCAGCTTTTTCTTCAATGGTATACCAGCGCCGGTAATCGCCCATGTCGTGATTGCCCAATATGGAAAACATCCCATAGGGGGATTGGATCGCGGCAAAATAATCGATGAAACGTTCAACTTCCACGGCTTCATTATTGACCATATCACCGGTGAAAAACAGGGCGTCATGAGGTGTTTTTCTGATCATTTCCACACCTCTTCTCACGGGCCTGCTGCGTGCAAAACTACCAAAATGGGTATCGGAAATATGAATGATGCGGAACCCATCAAAAGAAGCAGGCAAACCCTCAGCAAACACTTCCACCTCTTTCACTTTAAAATTAAATCTTCCATAAGCCACCCCATAAAACACCCATACAAACATGAACAACGACAGTACAAATCCGGTTTTCAAAAGCCACAGGGAAGTATTTCTTTTGCCTGGTTGCGATGATTGGGAAATACGCAAGTACAACCATTGAAACGCCAGAACTATATCATGAAAGATATTGAAGATCAGAAACACAATTTTGGGAAGAAAAATAAATATGAATGCCCCGGTAATGTAAAAGTAGTTTCGGTATTGCACATGATCAGGCCAGGAACTGGTTCGGATGATCATTGCCCAGATAAGTGCGAACAAGATAAATCCGGCATCCATTAACCAATATGCCCTCAGAATATTTTTTCGGTAGCGCAGATAAGGAGATTGCGCCATAAGCTTCCTAAGTCCGTAAAAACCATAAAGGTCAATGGCAAGAATGATGGCGATAAG
>SLIL01000293.1 GCA_007135645.1 Bacteroidales bacterium | reverse complement strand
TGCACCGTTTTCGGTCCACTTCTCAAACAGATAATGCTCTTCGGTATTTGGAGTGGCGGTCAGTGTCACAGTTTCTCCATGTGTGTAGATGCCGGCACCTGAGGTGCTTCCTCCAGCAGGGGGATTGGAAACCGCTGTTATCTCCCAGTTTTTTTGTTCAAAATAGGCCGTGAGTGTCACATCCTGGGGTGGCATGGTGTAAAAAAATGTACTTTCTTCAGAAACGATCTGTCCATCCTGCTTCCAGCTCTCAAAAAGCCAGCCTGCTTCTGCCGTGGCGATTATTTCCACCTGGTCACCTTCTTCATATTCTCCGCCACCGCTGGTTGTTCCTCCCTCCTCGGGGGATGCCTGCAAAGTGAGGATGAATTGCTCCGGTTCGGGGTAAAATTCCATATCTGCAAGGCTCCTGGGAAACACCTGCATTTCCTGCCCGAACTGGCTTACAATGGCCGTGAGCCTTATGGGTTGCTGCGGCAGGGGGGTGTTGAAATAATCCAGTGCTGCTGCTGCAGGCGGGGTTCGTAATACCCCGGCCCCCGAGGGATCTGAAATAGCGTAGCTGGTAAAAGACTGAAAGTTTCCCTGTGGATCATCAAAAACCACCTCTTCCAGAACCACCAGCATAGCCTGCAACGGTTCATCCAGGGCATCCAGGGTTGCAGAAAGGGGTTCTATGGTGTTGGCTGTGCTGGTTGCCGGCCCGGGATCTTCAACGGGTTCAAATTGCAGCAACCCCTGATAAACGTTCAGACGCCCTTTCAGCCCGGTGATGCCGTCATACAAACTGTAGGAAGTTTCAATGATCCCGTCGGGGTCGTCAATGAGGATGGCAGCTGTTTCATCCTGAATGTATTTGTGGTTGCGATGGGGATGAAAATGGGTAAGGATCGCCTCGCTTTCCAGGAGATAGACTGTTTCATCACCGGCGGTTTGCTGCCGCAATTCCAGGATACTGCCGGTGCTAACGGGTGCAGTGCCGGAAATGACTATGGTGCCTGCTTCGGTGTCTGTTACAATGTTTACTCCGCTGATGTTGCTGATCACAGGGCTGGCAATGCCCATTGTATAGCTGCCTGGTGCACCGGGTGCCTGCACCTGAAAAGAAAGTACCTCTCCTTCATTTCCAATAAAAGCTGCATTACCAATGCTGAAAGCCAGTACCCTCAGGATATTTCCTGCCAGCAGGTTGTGCACAAGGGTGTGCCCGTTTTTACGGTCGGGGTTCAGCACCACGCTGCCCGGTTGAAAAATAAACCCGTCGGGAAGCAGAATATCGGCCTGGAAAGCCACGAATGAATCATCGTTTTCAATTTCCAGGCTTACGGTGAACACCTCTTCTGCCTGTGCCTGGGCATCTGCAATGCGCATGATGTTGCTGCCTGTTTCCCCCCAGATCAGGTCGGCATATTCAGGATGATCAATAAAAGGGTTGCGGTTTCCCTGGATGGCATAGATGGCGTTGTTGCGGTTGATCTCTTTCTGGCTCACCGGGTCCTGGTGATGCCATTGCAGGAACATTTCCATGGCCCAGGGTTCAAAAGCGGGAAACTGGGAACCATCGATCAGATGCTCGACCTGGTTATTATCAGCCCATTGTTCCAGGCGGCTCTGATAGCGTGCTACCATATAAAAATAGGTGCGGGCCAGGTCGCCTTTGTAACCGTCAATGGGTTCAAATGCAGTGCCTGTGAATTCCTCTCCAAACACATTGTTTCCCAGCCTGCCACCATTGTGCGAAACCCAGGTGGGGTTTGCAACTTCGCCAAAGGGGTAATTGTCGCGTCGGGCATTTACCCATTTGTCGGTGGGATAGATGTGGAATATGTCTGTATGCATGGTATCGCTTGTGCTGCCACCCCACCAGCTTCGTGGCCAGGAATGTTCGCGGTTGTAAACATCTCCTTCGTGATTGCCACCCGTTCCCGTATCCTGATCCTCAAAAAAGGTGTACTCATAGGGAGGCTCCTCGCATGGCAGGTTAGAATAAATGTCCCACACCTTGCCATTGAATTTTGCATCGGTAGTGGCGAAATGGGTCCAGATGGAGCCATAGGAAACCACTGTATGCCCCCTGATCAGCTGGTGCAGCTGGGTAAGCAGTTCAGCACCGGTACCGCTGACCCCGTCATAATACCCTTCGGGGACCTGGTTAGAAACGGCAGTCCCTGCCACATCAAGTTCAACAGAAGCGGCTGTTGCAGATGAATGGGTAATGGTTGCGGTATGTGCCCCGGTTTGCTGTGGAAAAAAACGCACATATACCCGTGTGGGATCCAGGGTGCCGTTTTCCGTGTCCAGTTCAAGAGTTTGCGAAAACCCTTCATGGCACGCTAGTGATACCAGGAAGGCTTCATTGCCGGTGCCCATTTCAACAGGTGCGTCCAGGTTATTCCCGGAAACATAATAAAACTGCACATCAGACATGTTCCCTTCGTACACCTCACCAAAAGAAAAAAGATCACCCTCGATAATTATCTGGGGCGCTTCCTTGTCGTACTCTTTTTCAGAACCCTGGTAGTCTGAAGATGTGTATGCCACTCCCTCAATATTATCTTCTGCACAGGCTCTGGCATAGGCCCGGTTGGCAAGTCCCTGTAAAACAAATAGGGATACAAGTAGCACCAGATGGTATTTTTGGGCGTAGAAAAATTTTCTCATGTGTTTAGTGGGTTTCGTTTCATTTCTCAGCAACCATTCATGCCTGCCCTGTTGCCCCAGAGCGTTGATGTTTCAACGTCCTGCAGGGCTGTGGTGCAGCAGGGAATGATTCTCAAAGGTAGTTTTTTTTGTTTTCCATTAATCCATGAGTTTTTTAAGGGTTTCGGCATCGGGCAGGGCATTTTTCAGTTGTGGTGGCAAGGTTTCGCTGGTCTTATATTGAGCCACGCCCATGGGTTTTGAAAAATCGCGAAAGCTGTATTCTACTTTTTTGTTGTCTTTCTCTTTGCACAAAATGATGCCAATAGAAGGATTTTCATGGGGTTTACGCACCAGATCATCCAAAGCCGAAAGGTAAAAATTCATCTTGCCAACGTACTCAGGTTTAAATTTTCCACGCTTGAGTTCAAATGCGATAAGCGACTGCAATCCTCGGTGAAAGAAAAGCAGATCAATGAAATATTCCTCTTCTGCAACAAGGATCCTGTATTGGTTGCCCATAAACGAAAAATCGTTGCCCAGAGACATCAAAAATTTCTTGATATTGAGTACAAGCTCGCGCTCCAACACACGCTCATCTATTTCATCATCGGTATCCTCCACATTCACATAATCCAAAAGGTACTGGTCTTTGAAAGCCCGAATGGCCTTGTTGGAAATTTCATTAGGAAGTACCTGCTTAAAATTGTTGCTGCGGTTAATTTGGTTTAGATGGCTTTTGTTGACAAGCTCTTTTCGCAAATGTCGAACTGTCCAGAAGTTTATAGCCGATTGGTTGATATAGTACCAGCGGTCTTCTACCGTTTCGGTCTTCAAAACAATCTCTATATGATGAGTGAAACCAATTGAAGTAAACTTAAAAAAATAAGTATTTTCTAATTGGTTCGTTGATGACGAACCGACTTCATTTGTGCTATATTCCAATTGGTTCGTCAATGACGAACTAATTTCGTTTACAGGTTTCCATGCACTGTAGAAAAGTCTCATTTTTTTCAGATTCGAAGCCGAAAAACCACGCAATCCGGGCAATTCCTGTTGTAAGCGGGCCGCTACGGCATCCAAAATTTTATCGCCCCAGGCATTCTGTTTTATTTCTGTATCTAAATCATGACCTATGGTAAAATACAAACGCAATGATTCTGCATTGGCCATTTTCGCGACCAGGTAGCGACTTGCAAGAATTCGCTGTTTCAATTGCTTTATGAGTTCAATCGTTACTTCCATTGTCTGAATCAATGAGAGCCTTAATTTCAACTATTACTCGATTTTCAATAACAAAATCAGCCCTTTGTGTACCTAAATGCAAACCCTCATAAAAAATATCGTGTTCGAGTTCTCTTTGAAAAGAAAAAGATGCTTTCTCTAAATTGAATGTCGGTATAAACCAGGTCACCAAAGGTTTCAAAAGCCCATTGCATGGGTTCTTTGAGTGATTTTTCGAATCAGGGCGTCTCAACATGCTCTTGCGTGAACTGTGCTTTCAATCGCTCCGGGTGGTCAATAACCACTTTGTAATAGCCAAAATCGGCATTATTGAAAACCTTTGCGCCATAACATCTTCTTCTGTTTGGCGTTTCACATCTTTAATCGGCGCAATATACAAATAACTTCCCAATGTTCCGGCCTCTCTGCTTATTTTGCCACCATACACATAATGCAAATATCACCAATACTTCCCACTCCCGACTTCGGTCTTCCGACTTCCGTCTCCTGACTTCGGACTTCCATTCCAATCTTACCAGGTTAAAGAACCTTTATTAACACTATCTTTGCACCCAAAATCAATATTATGAGTCCAACCACCGACATCTTTGGTATTGCTTTCAGGGATTATTTGCAGGGAGATACCCGTGGGAAGATCCTTGTAGACATCAGCATCTCCGATAAGGAAGAACTTCCGGTATCCTATTTTTTCAGGGATTATAAAAAAATGCCTGAATGGGAGCGGAAGGTTTTGAACGCCTGCCAGGGGCGGGTGCTTGATGTGGGTGCGGGAGCAGGGAGCCACAGTTTGCACCTGCAGAAGAAGGGGCATGC
>SLIL01000045.1 GCA_007135645.1 Bacteroidales bacterium | reverse complement strand
GTAAAAATAAAAAAGGTTGATTAAAAGCGGAATTGCAAATTCCGCTTAGCATAGCTGATAAACAACAGGTGCAGAGCACCGATAACCTTTGTAAAAAATGAAAACCAAAGCAATACGCATATACGGCAAAGACGACCTGAGGCTCGAAGAATTTGAACTACCCCAAATGCAGGACGATGAGATCCTGGCCAGGGTGGTCTCCGACAGCATCTGCATGTCATCGTACAAAGCCACCAAACAAGGGGCCGACCACAAGCGCGTCCCCAACGATATCCACATCTATCCCACCATGATCGGCCATGAATTTGCCGGTGAGATTGTACAGGTAGGCAATAAATGGAAAGACCGGTTCAGTCCCGGCGATAAATACTCCATACAGCCCGCCCTCAATTACAAAGGCAGCCTCGATGCTCCGGGGTACTCCTTCCGGTGGATTGGCGGAAACGCCACCTATATCATCATCCCCAATGAGGTAATGGAGATGGATTGCCTGCTGCCCTACCATGGCGACAGCTATTTCCTGGCATCGCTGGCCGAGCCCATGTCGTGCGTTATCGGCGCTATGCATGCGTCCTACCACACCCGCACGGGGAGCTATGTGCACGAAATGGGCATCAGGGAAGGGGGCAACATGGCCATCCTGGCCGGTGCCGGCCCCATGGGGTTTGGCGCGGTGGATTATGCCATTCATCGCGACCGCAAGCCCGGCCTGCTGGTGGTTACCGACATTGACCAGGCGCGCCTTGACAGGCTGGAAAAAATTCATTCACCGCGCGAAGCCGAAAAGCATGGCGTACGGCTTATTTACGTAAATACCGGAAACCTCGAAAACCCCGTGGAATATCTCAGGTCACTCACCGGCGATAAGGGCTTTGATGATGTGCTGGTATTCGCCCCGGTAAAACAACTGGTGGAAATGGCCGACCAGATGCTGGCTTTTGACGGATGTCTCAACTTTTTTGCAGGCCCAGCAGACACCCGGTTCAAAGCTGAATTGAACTTCTACAACGTCCATTACGCGTTTACCCATATCACCGGCACCAGTGGTGGCAACACCGACGATATGCGCGAAGCCCTGGAACTCATGTCTTCAGGAAGGATCAACCCCGCCGCAATGATCACCCATATCGGGGGACTGGATGCCGTGATCGACACCACCCGCCGGTTGCCCGAAATACCGGGTGGTAAGAAACTGATCTACACCCACATCTCGCTGCCTCTCACAGCCATTGAAGATTTTGAACGCCACGGAAAAAAAGACCCCTGCTTCAGACAACTGCACCAGATCCTCAAGGACAACGATTTCATCTGGTCTGCAGAAGCCGAAAAATTCTTACTGGAGAATGCAAGAAAGATATAATCTGAATCCAAATAATTTACAACTGTAAACACACAACTTTATGAAAGCTGAGACCATCACAAAAAAACTCGACAACCTGTATGAGTTTGACCGGGAGCCTGTAAAAAAAGGAAAATTGCAGGGCATCGGGAACTTTCTGGGCATGTATGCCGGCGAACATGTGGCCGGCACCGAGTTTGTTATCGGTATTTTATTTGTTGCCCACGGGGTATCGGTTACCGACCTTTTCATTGGGGGATTTATTGGCAATGTTTTAGCCGTACTGAGCTGGGCATTGATCACCGCTCCCATCGCAGTGCGTGAGCGACTGTCGCTCTACTGGCAGCTTCGCAAGATCTGCGGCCCGGTGCTGGTATTTATCTACAACATTGTCAATGCCCTCATGTTCTGCTTCCTGGCAGGTGCTATGGTGGCGGTTTCAGCAACAGCGGTGGGGATACCTTTTAATATTGCCATGCCTTCGCTGGGCGACCTTTATCCCAACAGCATTGGTTGGGTACTTACAGTTCTTGCAGTGGGTGCTGTGATCACGGTGATCGCCATCATGGGGTTTGAATCACTGGCCCGTTTTGCCAAAGTGGCCGCACCCTGGATGTTCATCATCTTCGTGGCAGCAGCCGTTAACTCGTTCCCAAAACTGGGAATTGATGCCAATCTGGGCAACTTCTGGCAGGTGGCCAACGACACTATCTGGACCGGCACTGCCCGCGAAGGGGTATCGCAATTTACCATCTGGCACGTCATTTTCTTTACCTGGCTGGCCAATGCGGCCATGCACCTGGGGATGTCTGACCTTTCCATTTTCCGGTACGCAAAAAAATGGTACTATGGCTTTTCTTCGGCAGTGGGCATGTTCCTTGGCCATTATGTGGCATGGATCGCTTCGGGCGTGTTGTATGCTGCAGCTACCAGCGATGCCCCCGGCCCCGTGGCCTGGCAGGCTGTAGGCCTTGCAGGGGCCATTTGCGTGGTAGTGGCCGGATGGACTACCGCCAACCCAACGCTTTACCGTGCCGGGCTGGCCCTGCAGGTTGCCTCACCCAACTGGAAACGCTGGAAAGTAACCCTGCTGGCCGGTGCCATTACAACCATAGCTGCCATGTTCCCCGCGCTGGTGATGAGACTGCTGGATTTTGTGGCATTGTACGGGCTGATCCTTATACCCATGGGCGGGATCATCTTTGCTGATTTCTACCTGTTTAAAAAAGCCGGACTGCAAACTTACTATGCCGAGAAACATAACCTCAACTTTAACATCGCTGCTGGCGCAACCTGGTTTATCCTGCTTGCCACAGCCTTGTTTGCCAACCGGGTAATGGGGATCGACTTGTTCTTCCTCCCCTTCCCCACCTGGGTAGCGGCTATTGTGCTTTACCTGGGGTTTTCGAAGGTTTATCAGAGGAGTAGGTAGCTGGAGGCTTTGGAAGTCCGAAGTCGAAAGCCTGAAGTCGGAAGACCGAAGTCTGAAGTTTGGAGTCAGGAGTTAGAAGTTATTTAGAAGCATTTATTAAAATCGGATTTAAAGAATCCTTTCAGAAAAAAAGTTATTCATTGAAAAAAGATATACCCATGAGCAAAACAATTTCAAACTCAACGAGAACCCTGCTGACAGTAATCGCCATTGCCGGCCTGTTGATCACCCTGGTACCATCCTTTTTAAACTGGCAGGGCATCATCGGCCCCGAAAGGGTAAATACTCTCATGATGTGGGGCACCATCATCTGGTTTGTGCCCGCCATCCTTCTTTTTGGGAAAGAACCTGAAACTACAGAAAACGAATAAAAAACTTATCATGGACAAATCCACATTAACTCAAAAAGCTTACGAACTGGCCAAAGCCCAATATGCGGATCTTGGCATAGACACCGACAAGGTACTGGAACAACTTGACCAACTGCCCATCAGCATGCATTGCTGGCAGGCCGATGATGTGGGCGGTTTTGAAAAACCCGATGCCTCGCTCGACGGTGGTGGCATACAGGTAACCGGAAACTACCCCGGCAAAGCAAGAAACATCGACGAGTTGCGCGCAGATATTGAAATGGCCATGTCGCTGCTGCCGGGAAAACAACGGCTCAACCTGCACGCCATCTATGGAGATTTCAAAGGAAAATTCGTGGAAAGGGACCAGATCGAAGCAAGTCATTTCCAGAGCTGGATCGACTGGGCCAGGGAAAAAGAAACAGGGCTGGATTTTAACCCCAGTTGTTTTTCGCACCCCTATGCTGCCGATGGATATACCCTGTCCAGTAAAAATGAGACACACCGCCGCTTCTGGATCGAGCACGTAAAACGTACCCGTACCATTGCAGCTCAAATGGGAAAAGAGCTGGGCACACCTTGCATCAACAATATCTGGATCCCTGACGGGTCAAAGGATATACCTGTAGATAGTTTCACACACAGGGCATTACTCAAAGAGTCGCTGGATGAGATTATTGCTGAAAAGCACCCAAAGGAGCACATGCGCGATGCAGTGGAATGTAAGCTGTTTGGCATTGGCTCAGAGGCCATGGTAGTGGGTTCGCATGAGTTTTATATGGGATATGCCATCAAAAACAACATCCTCCTTTGCCTTGACAATGGACACTTCCACCCTACCGAACAGGTGGGCGATAAGATTTCGTCGGTGCTGCAGTTTATTGACGGGCTGTTGCTACATATCACCCGCGGGGTGCGGTGGGACAGTGACCATATTGTGACCTTCAACGATGAGGTAAAGCTCATTGCCCAGGAGGTTGTGCGGGCCAATGCCCTTGGCAGGGTTAACATCGGGCTGGACTTTTTTGATGCCACCCTCAATCGTGTGGGTGCCTACGTGGCCGGGGTAAGGGCGACACAACTGGCATTTCTTTACGCCCTGCTCGAACCCACCCAAACCCTGAAAAAATATGAGCAGGAAGGTAAACTTTTCGAAAGGCTTGCCCTGCTGGAAACACTCAAAACAAAGCCCTTTGGCGATGTGTATAACTACTGGTGCCTGATAAATGACATCCCGGTTGCGGAGGATTATATAAAGGAAGTGCAGGAGTATGAGAGGGAGGTGCTGGCGGCGAGGGGGTAGAGAGTAGAGACCAGAGACCAGAGACCAGAGACCAGAGACTAGAGACTAGAGACTGGAGACTGGAGATGAGAGATGAGAGAATAATGGTAGTGGTTAATGAGGAATGAAGAATGAGGAATGAAGAATGAAGAATGAGGAATGAAGAATGAAGAATGAAGAATGAGGAATGATGAATGAAGAATGAGGAATGAAGAATGAAGAATGAGGAATGAAGAATGAAGAATGAGGAATGAAGAATGAAGAATGAGGAATGAAGAATGAAGAATGAAGAATGAGGAATGATGAAT
>SLIL01000361.1 GCA_007135645.1 Bacteroidales bacterium | reverse complement strand
TCACAGGGCTTTTTTTTTGTCCATGCCCTGCATATGCGCCTTTCAGAAAGGGCAAAATAGAGTAATTTCGCAAAAATCGCTTTGTGAAATGTGTATACACTTAGACATCCAACATTGAAAAATTGACCATTCAAACACGAATCAAACCAATACCATGAATTATTTCCAGGCCGACGGATTGAGCAAGGCATATGCAGAAAAAATCCTATTCAGCAACATCAGCTTTGGGATTGACCAGGGACAGAAAGTGGGCCTGATCGCCCGCAATGGTGCCGGAAAAACAACGCTGCTCAATATCATGATGCAAAGGGAGATACCCGATTCGGGGAACTGTAATTTCCGCAAAAACATCCGTGTGGCCTACCTGGAGCAAAACCCCGTTTTCAGCCCCGAACCCACTGTTATACAGACCCTGCTTGACGATAATAATCCCACCATTGCCACCCTACGGGAGTATGAGCAACAGGTAATGCTGCAGGAGAACGGATCGCCAGAATTTGACAACAGGAAACTGCAATCCCTTATTGCCCGCATGGATGAACTGCAGGCCTGGAACATGGAAGCCAGGATCAGGCAGATCCTTTCTCGGCTCAAGATCAGCGATCCCAATCAGCCCATGGGGCAATTGTCGGGCGGGCAGGTAAAGCGGGTGGCACTGGCCAAAATTCTCATTGAAGAAGCCGACTTTATCATTCTAGATGAGCCTACCAACCACCTGGACCTGGAAATGATTGAATGGCTCGAAGATTATCTCGAAAGGGAAAAGCTCACCCTGTTGCTGGTTACCCACGACCGCTATTTCCTTGACAAAGTGTGCAACGAGATCCTGGAGCTGGAGAATGCCAGCATGTACCGCTACCAGGGCAATTATGCCTACTTCCTTGAGAAGAAGCAGGAAAGGCAGCATGCACAGCAGATGCAAACAGAAAAAGCCCGCAACCTGCTGAAGAAAGAGACCGAATGGATGCGCCGTCAGCCCAAAGCCCGCACCACCAAATCCAAAGCCCGAATAGAGGCGTATCACCAGCTGAAGGATCTGGCTGCCAGCCAGCACCATGAAAAATCGCCCGAGATCATGATGCAATCGGCCCGCATGGGCAAAAAGATCCTTGAGCTGGAAAATATCTCCAAAAAATACGATGATCAAACCATCATCAAAGATTTTTCCTACATCTTCAAGAAAAAGGAAAAAGCCGGTATTGTTGGGATGAACGGTACGGGTAAAACCACCCTGTTAAACATTATCACCGAAAAAATTCAGCCCGACACAGGCACGGTAACCACGGGCGAAACCGTTCAGTTTGGCTATTATACCCAGGAGGGGATCAATGTGGACGACAACAAAAAGGTAATTGATGTGGTAAAAGATATTGCTGAAACCATAAAAGTGGGCAAAGATGTTAGCCTTACCGCAGCACAATTCCTGTTTTTCTTTAATTTTCCCTATGCTTCCCAGAATGATTTCGTCAGAAAACTCAGCGGCGGTGAAAAGCGACGCCTCTACCTGCTTACCGTCCTGATGAAAAACCCCAACTTCCTGATCCTGGATGAGCCCACCAACGATCTCGACATCGCCACCCTCAACGTGCTGGAAGATTTTCTGGAAGATTTTCCGGGATGCCTGATCGTGGTGTCGCACGACCGCTATTTCCTGGATAACCTGGTTGACCATGTGTTTGTATTTGAGGGTAATGGCAAGATCAAGGATTTTCCGGGCAATTATACCGAGTACCAGCAGAAAAAAGCCGAGCTCAAACAACAGGAAAAGAAGGAAGAGAAAACCACCACTGCAAAAACTACAGACACCAATTCCCGGGAGAAGAAAAAGCTTACCTGGAAAGAGCAAAAGGAATTTGAAGCCCTGGAAAGCGAAATTGCTGCCCTGGAGCAGGAGAAGGCCGAGACGCTTGAAAAAATGAACTCCGGTGATCTTTCTCCAACGGAACTGCAAGAAGTTTCAGCCCGCTATGCCGAGGTGGAGCAACTGCTGGAAGAGAAGGAATTACGTTGGCTGGAGCTTTCGGAATGGGCTTAGGAGTCTTTCTTGCCGTTCAGGTTTTCTATCTTACGGTACGATGCCAGCAACCCTTTGATAAGGGCAGAACTGAAACCATTGTGTTCCATCTCATTCAAACCTGAAATAGTAATACCCATGGGTGTTGTAACCCGGTCAATCTCATGCTCGGGATGGTTACCGCTTTCCTGGGCCATTCGCGCGGCCCCTTTGAGGGTTTGTGCTGCGATCAGGGTTGACATCTCGGCATCAAATCCGATCTCAATACCACCCTGGGCTATACTGCGCAAAAACCTCAATGCAAATGCCACCCCACAGGCCGCCAGAACCGTAGATGCTCCCATGAGCTCTTCGGGAATGGTGATGCACTTGCCCAGGTGATTAAAAATATTCATCACCTCTTCCTTGTCTTTTTCGCGCTCTTCGCCATGAGAGATGCAGGTCATACTCTCACAAAGGGCCAGTGCCGTATTGGGCATGGCTAGAAAAACAGGCACCGAATCGCCCAGGATGCTTCTGATCTTTGAAATCCCCAATCCTGTAACCAGGGAAACCAGGATATGCTTTTCAGGATCCAGACAAGGGGCAATTTCCTGCAACACTTCGGCAGCCTGCTGGGGCTTTACGGTAAGAAAAACTATCCTTGCGGCACGGGTTGCCATGGCATTGTCGGAACTGATCACAACCCCTTCTTCGGCTATTTCTTCGATCATATGGATACGGCGACGGGTAACAATAAGGCTCTCAGGCTTATACAACCGGCTATTGATCAATCCTCTCGCAAGTGAGAGACCGATATTCCCCCCGCCAAGAATGGCAATCTTTTCTGTCATAGGGCATTGGTTTTGTGGTTAACGAAGCCGCAAAGTTAAACTTTTATTCAAAATCATCTGGTTTGCGTTCTTAACCCTGAATTTACCGGTTTGCCCATAATTATCAAGTTTATTTAACCGCCGTCAAGGCGCACCGCTGCCTGATAAAATAAATTGTGCGCGGGTAGGCCCGCACGGCGCTGCGGGCTTAAGCAAGATGGTGCAGTTAACAGCTATCCGGGAGGGAAACCTTAGTGGTTGGTATAGATAAAGAAATTTTCTATTCTACATTAGGTTAAGACCTGAAATCCTGGAGAAATCTTTAATATTCAAGGTTTTCAAAGGTAATTCATAAACCAGACAAGTGGCTCCAATAAATATATCCCTGAATTCAATCATTCTGTTTTGCTTTCTTAGAAAATGATATATTTCAGATGATTTTAACGCAACTAAATCATCAAAGGGCAATATGATCAGATCTCCGGTAAGATTATCAATATCATTTCTCTTTTTACTATCGGATGCACCCATCAATAACTCATAATAGGTTACTGACGAAATATACAATTGTTTGCTTTCTGCTATTTTATAAAGGTGGGTTTGGGTTTTATCCTTTTTTCGCAAAAACTCTATAAAGACACTTGTATCGATCACCATTCCTGAATATCCCAATTTTGAATACGTTTCCGACTATTGATCAAATCCTCTATATCCTCCTCCGACCATTGAGATACAGTCATAATTTTGTCCATGTATGAGATTTCACCCCCAACAGGTTTTTGTTTCTGCTCTTGAAGTAATTTATCTATGAGCAGAACAACTTCTTTTTTGCCTTCCCGGTTCAGTAAACTATATTTTTGAACAATATCTGACATAAAAGCAACTGTTTTTATTGTTGGCCTTGCGTTTAACCTTATAATACAAAAATACGGATATTTATCAAAGATATCCTGTTAAATTTTCACACTAGCCGAGTACATAAACTATCCCTTATTCTCTTGATGAATAAGCCCATTATCCCAATTTTGCACGCTATTTTAAATTTGCGCAACAACATATGTGTAGTACACCAAAATAATGCGCCCGGTTTTTGGAATAAATCGTAATAAAAAAACCTGCCCAGCCATAATTCCATGTGTGTGCCACACCAATTCCAACCCACCCCATCAATATACCCTGCACCGCCCCCCGTCAAGGCGCACGGTGTGCGCCGCCGGATAAAATAAAATGTGTGCGGGTAGGCTCGCACGGTTGTGCGGGCAATGATACGGTGGTGCAGACAATCAGCACGGCGGTGCGGGCATTATTGAAACAGGGCGATGGTGGCCATTTGTAGGGACAGGGCATGCCCTGTCCCTACAATACCGGCATACCCAACCCCCAAAATATCGGTATCCATTATCCCCAAAACACCCATATCCCCTGCCCCCAAAATACCATCTAAACCACCCGACAATCTTTAAAAAAAATCGACTCCACAAGATAGGGGGTATAAAAACCATACCACCCTATGGGGCTGCATGGTTAATTGTCAAATAAATATGACTGTCCTACTCCTTAATACAGCGAACAGAGAGCCCATATGCTCGGTAACCGCTACCCATATTTGCAAAGCTAATACTAAAGTATAGATATCTTGAGTCGGAGCCATTAATGGTGCTCGACCAATAACTGCCATGTGAGTCAACAAGGCCTAATGAACCACTATTAAAATTTCGACGTCCTGCTACAGTCAATTTAAGGGGTGAAGCAAAAGCACCAAAGTAGTTGTTATTTGACCAACTAAGCCGTTCAGCTTCCCATTCAGCCTCAGTGGGCAACCTGTAACCTATTGGACAGGGATTATTTATACCGTTTACAGTCTGCCATAAATTATCATCCTGAG
>SLIL01000422.1 GCA_007135645.1 Bacteroidales bacterium | reverse complement strand
ATTTTTTTCCTTGCCAATGAGCAACGTGTGCAACACAATATGCCGCCGCTTGGATATCATGAAAGGCTCGAAGCCGCGGCCTATCATCATGCGCGGGCTATGGCAACGCAAGGTTTTTTTTCTCACACCAACCCCGGAGACAGAAGAAGGGAAAGCACGAGCGACCGCGCGAAACGGGCAGGCATTGCAAACCCCTATATTGCTGAGAATATTGCAATGAATTATGTCCGCCGGGAAGACACCTACCTTTCCATGGCCGAGAAGTTTATTACCCAGTGGATGAACTCTCCTCCCCATCGGGCCAATATCCTTGCAGATAATGGCAGACAAATGGCAGCCGGCACCTACAGCACCCCCGGCGATCCCGAAAAGATCTATGCAACGCAAAAGTTTCAGTGGTTTCACCCCCTGGAAGAGTCCCGCTCCATAACCGACCATTTGCCGGCTATGTTGCCTGATGCCCGGAGGCTGTATTGATTAAAATTGTATATTAGCGATCAAAATCAAAACAGTTGAGTTATGAGCAAAAAACGGATCGTAGTGCTTTCCGGTGCCGGGGTAAGTGCCGAAAGCGGTATCAGTACCTTTCGCGACAGCGGCGGCCTGTGGGAAAAGTACGACATTATGGAAGTGGCCACCTTCGAAGCCTGGACCCGCAACCAGGCCCTGGTAATGGATTTTTATAACCAGCGACGAAAACAACTTTACGAGGTGGAGCCCAATGCTGCCCACTATGCCCTGGTGAAACTGGAAGAACAATTCGATGTGCAGATCATTACCCAGAATGTGGATGACCTGCACGAGCGGGCCGGCTCAAAAAACGTGATGCACCTGCACGGCGAACTGAAAAAAGTGCGCAGCAGCGTTGATGAAGATCTCGTTTATGAGCTGGATGGCTGGGAACTCAAAAAGGGGGATACCTGTGAAAAGGGATCGCAGCTGCGCCCCCATATCGTGTGGTTTGGGGAACCCGTTCCCATGATACCGCCCGCTGCCGAGCTTTGCAGCACTGCCGACATCATGATCATTATCGGCACCTCCCTTAATGTATATCCGGCGGCAAGCCTGGTGGGATATGTTCCCGATTACTGTCATGTGTACCTTATCGATCCGGCCGAGGTGAATGTGGCGCACATCCCCGGGGTAACGGTGATCAGGGAAAAGGCCGGAAAAGGGACTGCTGAGCTCGTAAATAAACTGCTTAATGAATAGTAAGGAAATGCAGAAACTTTCCATGGACCAGTTGGGGCGCATCAGCCCCGATCAGTACAGGCAGCAGAAGAAATTTCCGGTGGTGGTAGTGCTGGACAACATCCGCAGCATGATGAATGTGGGATCGGTATTCCGTACCGGCGATGCTTTTCGCATTGAGAAGATCCTGCTTTGCGGCATCACGGCCTGCCCGCCCAACAAGGAAATCCATAAAACTGCCCTTGGGGCCACCGAATCGGTGGAATGGGAATACTATGAAGATACGGTGGAGGGGGTGTTAAAGCTTAAGGAAGCGGGTTACCGGATCTTTGCCCTGGAGCAAGCCCGGGAAAGCAAACCCCTACATACGTTCCAGCCTGAGGCGGGGCAACGCTATGCCCTGGTATTTGGCAACGAGGTGAAAGGGGTGAAAGAATCTGTTCTGCAGCAGTGCCATGGATGCATTGAGATTCCCCAGTTTGGAACCAAACACTCTTTCAATATCTCGGTAACTGCCGGCATTGTGCTGTGGGATTTTTTTGTGAAAACAGGGCAGTTTGGAGAGCTGAATAGTTAGTTGTGCTGTTGTTATGGATACTGTTTGGCAGCAAACAATGAGTGCACTCTGGAAAGTCTTTTTTTTATGCTATTGAAAAAACAGCCCTTGATAATTCGCAGATATCCAATAGGTTGCGAGCTCCCCCTTTTAGGGGGATGGGGGTATTGTTCTTTTTAGAGTGGACTCCACAATTGAACTTCATTCATTTTTTATATAAACCAAAACACCATTTACCATGCTCAGGAAAATTCTCTTTATCGCCTTGCTCACAGCATTTTTCGTTGGAGCCACAGCCCAGACCTACCAGCCTACCTGGGAATCCCTCAACAGCCGTCCCATACCGGAGTGGTTCAAGGATGTAAAATTCGGGATCTTTATCCACTGGGGTGTATATTCAGTACCCGCATGGGCCCCTGCTGACGAAGATATCAGCATCTATGCCAAATACGCTGAGTGGTACTGGTGGCGGATAATGAATCCCAGCGACAGGGCAGGCCAGCTTTTTCGTGAGTACCATGATGCCATGTATGGTGAAAATTTCAAATACCAGGATTTTGCCCCCATGTTCAGGGCCGAGCATTTTGATGGTGCCCAATGGGCCGAACTGTTTAAGCGTGCCGGGGCAAAATATGTGGTCCTCACCTCCAAGCACCACGAAGGGTTTACCCTGTGGCCCAGCCCCCAGAGCTGGAACTGGAACAGCGTGGATATTGGCCCCCACCGCGACCTTTGCGGAGAATTGTCAGAAGCAGTAAAGGATGCCGGGTTGCACATGGGCTTTTATTACTCCCTGTATGAGTGGTTCAACCCCATGTACCGCACCAACCTTGAGTGGTATGTGGACCATCACATGCTCCCCCAGATGAAGGATCTGGTAAACCGTTATGAACCCGATATTTTCTGGCCCGATGGCGAATGGGACCACCCCAGCGAAACATGGAAAAGCACACAATTCCTTGCATGGCTTTACAACGAATCGCCCGTGAAAGACCGGGTAGTGGTAAACGACCGTTGGGGCCGCGAAACCCGCGGAAATATGGGAGATTTTTACACCACTGAATACGACCTGGTGCACGATGGGCATGGCATCGGCGATGTGGATCATCCCTGGGAAGAGTGCCGTGGGATAGGAACTTCCTTTGGGTACAACCGGATGGAAACACCCGATAATTACAGCACAGCCCGTGAACTGGTCCATCTGTTGGTGGAAAAGGTAGCTGCCGGTGGCAACCTCCTTCTCAATGTGGGCCCCACTGCCGACGGGCGCATTCCTGCCATACAGCAGCAACGCCTTCTGGAAATGGGCGAATGGCTTGATGTAAACGGCGATGCCATCTATGGTACCAGAAAATGGGAAGGAACTGCACTGAACAGCAGCCTTGAAAACGTTTATTTTACCCGCAAGGGAAATGACTTGTATGTGATTTGTACCCAATTTCCTGAACAACCTGTCACCATCAATGGTACAAAACGTTCAGGCAGGGCCGCCATGCTGGGCTTACCCGGCCAGGTAAGGACCCGGGGTGGCAGTGGAAGCATTACCATTACCCCGCCCACGGTAACCCCTGCCAATAATCCTTCTGATCATGCGTGGGTGTTTAGACTGGAGAATGTGCTTTAATACTTTTTATCTTGTCGGCAATTGTAATGTCAAGTCCAATGCATTTGCAACCAGCAATATGTAGTTCAGTAACTTTTGTGGGTGGGCGATCAATTATATTTTTAATGATGGGTGTAGTAGCTATTTTTCATGTCCGATTATTTGCTCATTATCCAACTCTATTAAATCATAAGCATCAAATAAGTCAATGATAATCGAAAAATGTTTGTCAAACAATTCAATAAGTAAATTATTAACTATATTTCCTGTCGTTACAAGTAGTAATTTTGAAGGTATCCCTTGAATTAAGTGTGAATCAAGAAAATCAGTGTCTTTTGTTATAATTATACGATTTTGATCAATCGAAATCTTTCTGATCTCACTGTCTTTTGTTTTATCTTTATTGGGCAAATCATCTGTATGGATAATATCGTATCCCTTATCTGTCAATGACCTGGCTAGCCTAAACGGCAGGTTTGCATCAATCAAGAATTTCATGCAACTATCCTATGTACGGTTTTAACTTTTGATAATTGTGAAGCAAATGCCAAACATGCCTTAATATCTTCAATTTCAAGAGTGGGATAATCTTCAATTATTTCTGCATCGCTCATCCCGGCTGATAATAAATCAAGAATTAAATTAACTGTGTATCGGGTATTACGTATGGTTGGTTTTCCATTACATATATCTTGATTTATCGTTATCCTATTAATTAAATCCTTATTCATATTTTTTTTATCAAATATACGAAAATTTGTCTTCAAATTAGCTAATTCAATTATTACGAGGTTGTTCATCTGCGATTACACCCAACATTCCTGTTAGTCGAGTTGGTAAGGGGAATTTTAGTAAGCTCCATCAAGCATATCACAGAACCATACATGACAGTCTCCCGTCATACACCATTCCTAACATTGCGGCTAAAGCTACTCAATTTAAAAATAATGTAACCTTTTTCTAAAATGTCAATGTATTTACTAACTGTATTCTTATCAACGTTTACAATTTGAGCTAACTCTGAATAGTTAACATATTCACCGTAAGACATGTTTTTTAGTGAATGTATTCTCTTGTTGTTTGTGCCAAATGTTCCTGCTATAGCCAAAGTAAAGGATTTGCAGGTTGCTCACCTATCCACCATGATGAAGCCCACGCAGAGCAGCGAAGGTGAAACTACCGCCAGGCCTCTGGTTTAGTCCCCTATTGAGTGGTCAATTTATACACAGTTACATTTTTATTCCCTGTTTTGTGGAATAAATTCATTTCTACCCCTTTTTTTAAGTCCCTGCTGGCTGTTGATGTGGAAATGTCCTTAAATACATTCATGTAATCCTTTCGTGTAAATTCATTTTTCCCCATGGATAAAAAATAATT
>SLIL01000078.1 GCA_007135645.1 Bacteroidales bacterium | reverse complement strand
ATTAAAGGTGTTGAGCAAACCAACCTTTTCTTTGATGAAACTTCCTAGCCTGGCTTAATGATGGGAAAGATGAATAAAGATGATCAGGATCACATCAGAAATTTCCCTGCAACCTTGACCTCAGATCATCATAGCTGATACTTTCATAGTCCCTGGGAACACGAAAATTCCTGTTTCCAACAAATAAACGTCGTCTTACGCTCTGGGCTTCATAACGAATATTTAACGGACCTACCCGCATTTCGTACTGCAGCATAAGCCCCGGGATCTGATTATATGGAGTGTCAAAATTAAAGGCATTACCAGGTATTTCAGAAGTGTACCATATCTCCGACTCATATTCATTCCCGAAATCGTCGCTGACGCGTGCAATTACTTTCCGGCAGGTATATCCCAGTATTTCCCTGGTTTCGTCAGTATACTCAAACTCGGGCTGTGGCATATTTCGCAATGCGTTCTGAATCTCAGCAGAGCCCTTGTGTATGACATACTTTTCCCGTAGTATCTCCAGCATAGTTGCTGTCTCCCCTCTGTCGGGGTCAGATATCTTCACCTGGAACAAACCTGCATTTTCCCCGCTTAGCTCTGTTCTTACAAGGTTATTTTTGGTGTAGATTACCGCTCTGTCAGGCAGCTGTTCCAGCTCTGCAAGGTCGATCATACTACCAGGATAGGATATGGTGTAAATGATTCTTCCACGAAAAGGTCGCTGAGAAAAAACCGATTCCGTAACAAGCAGCACAATTACTGCTGTAAGGCATATGGAAAGAAAGTTACGATAAGTCATTAAGTCCCTGTTTAGTTTAAAAGTATATACGCAGAAGCCTTTCTTGGGTTACATGGAAATATTAATAACCAAGCGTCTTGAGCATTGATTTGAAACTCTGCTCTTTGGCAAATAATTTAGTGGTATACTCTCCCTCCTCATCCCGGTCAATAATTACCATTTTAGGCGCAGGGATCAAACAATGCTGAATTCCTCCAAACCCTCCCAGGCTTTCCTGGTATGCCCCTGTATGGAACATGCCAATATACTGAGGGGTATCTTCTTTGATCTTTGGTAAAAAAACTGCATTGGCATGAGACTCAGCATTGTAGTAATCCTGGCTGTCGCACGTAAGACCACCCAGGTTTACACGCTGGTATTCAAAATCCCAGTTGTTGATAGCCAAAAGAATAAAACGTTGTTTCATAGCCCAGATATCCGGCAAGGTGGTCATAAAACTACTGTCGATCATATTCCAGAGCTCCCTGTCGTTTTGTTGTTTCTGATCCAGCACAGAATAAAGCACAGCACCACTCTCCCCTACCGTAAAACCTCCAAATTCAGTAAAAATGTCGGGCTCGGGCACTTGATTCTGCTTGCAGATGTTCTTAATCTGGGCTACAATCTCTTCGGTCATGTATTCATAATCGTATTCAAAACCAAGCGAATTTTTTACAGGAAATCCACCACCGATATTCAGGGAATCCAGTTCAGGACAGATCTTCTTGAGGTCGCAGTATACATTGACACATTTATGCAACTCATTCCAGTAATAAGCAGTATCCCTGATGCCGGTATTGATAAAAAAGTGGAGCATTTTCAAATCAAACCGGGGTTCATTTTTGATCTTTTCCAGGTAAAAGGGAACCACATCGTTGTAACGGATACCAAGCCTGGAAGTATAAAACTCAAACATGGGTTCTTCCTCTGAAGCAATTCGAATTCCAAGCCTGCACTTCTTGTCCTTATGCACAAGCTCTTTATACATGTCAATCTCACGCTTATTATCTATTACAGGAATGGTATTGTCGAACCCATTGTTGATCAGGTCAGCGATCTTTTGTGTATACAATGGTCTTTTAAATCCATTACATACAATATATTTGTCTTTATCTATAAGGCCTGTATTAAAAAGTTCCTCCACAATGTAAACATCGAATGCAGAAGAGGTTTCGATATGAATATCGTTTTTCAGTGCTTCTTCCAGGATATAAGAAAAATGAGAACTTTTGGTGCAATAGCAATAATGATAATCTCCTTCGTAATCCACCTTGGCCATAGCAACATGAAAAAGCCTTTTTGCTTTCTGAATTTGTTGACTGATCTTGGGCAGATAACTGATCTTTACCGGAGTACCATATTGTTTTATGATATCCATGAGGCATATATCATGGAAATAAAGCTCATTGTCAATAACTTTGAATTCCTCCTGCGGAAATTCAAATGTTTGCTCAATCAGGTCAATATATTTGTTCTTCATTTGGATACTCTTTTTTATCTTACCTCAAAAACTACAAAATTCAGGTACTTTGTCAATACCTGAATTTTTTTGTAAAAATAAGTATTTTACATCAGAAATCAATTGTCAATCCAAAAGATTTACATGGAGAAGAAATCACAGGATTCTCTCTTGCAACAAACTAAAAAACAAATAATTATGCAGAAAAGAAATAAAAACAGAAACTATTTGGCTGAGTTATAAGCAAAATAAAGTGCTGATGTAACTGATCTACTTTCAAACACAATGAACCAATCAGACAGATCAGCGAATAACTCTGAGCGTTTTATTGAATCGTATATTGCCTGGGAATGATTTATTTTTATCCAGGGACAACCATACAAACATTGCCCGGCCAACAATGTGATCCTGAGGAACAAAGCCCCAATATCTTGAATCGGCTGAATTGTGCCTGTTATCGCCTACCATCCAGTAATAATCCATTTGAAAAGTATAAGTATCAGACTTAACCCCATTGATATAGATACCATCGTCCCTTATTTGGAGATCATTTCCTTCGTATGCTTCAATAATTCTCTCCCAAAGCATAATATTGTCCTTATTTATTTCAACCACAGAGCCTTTTCGTGGAATATAGAGTGGGCCAAAATTATCTTCGTTCCAGGGGAAGTTGTCATGGTAAGGAAAGATGTGCTTTTCATGATAATTAACCGGTTTGATTATCTTCTTTACCTGCCTGATAAAGTTTTCTGCCTCCAACCGCTCTGCAACTTCAGCACTTAAGGGCATAATATACTCTGAATTATTGATCATTCGTGCTTCAGTAATATCGTAGCGATCAAGAATACGTGGGTGCAACCTTGAGCCATCAGTAATTACATGATAATTATGTTGTATCCCTTCCGGAGATGGTAAAAGGTTTCCATTGACAAATATGCTGCCATCAATGATCTGGATCGTATCTCCGGGGATGCCCACGCACCTTTTAATAAAATTCTCACGTTTATCTACGGGTCGGGCAATGATTTCACCAAACTGATGCGGGTTATTGAGTACATGCTCTCTTCCGTAATCCCTTACCAGACTGTGAAAACTCACGTTGCTCTGCAGCCTCACACTCAGGGTATCACCATCGGGGTAATTAAATACCACCACATCATTGTTCTTTATGGTTCGCAACCCCGGAAACCTGTAATAGGGAAGGCGGATCCACTCAACATAAGATTTTACCGATTCGGTAAGAGGCATCGTATGATGAGCAAATGGAAACGCGATGGGTGTCATGGGGACGCGTGGGCCATAACTCAATTTGCTTACAAAGAGATAGTCACCCACCAGTAATGATTTTTCCATGGATGATGTAGGGATGGTATAGGCCTCTATGAAAAAGGTACGGATCAATGTTGCCGCGATTACGGCAAATATAAGCGCATCAGCCCATTCCCGTAAGCCACTCTTTTTCACTATGGGGAGCTTATCAGGATGGGTATACGCTTCCCTGGGTGTAAAACCCAGGTAAGGCAGGAAAAAGAACGGGAATAATACACCCAAAGCCTGCTCTCCCAGCCCATCTTTCCTGAAACACTTCAGGGTTTCTACCACCATGAGCAACAGGGTAAAAACATTGATATAAGGGAAGATAATGAAAATATACCACCATAGCGGTTTATTGATAATCTTGAGCCAGATGTAAAAATTGTAAAAGGGTACAATAGCCTCCCAGCCTTTTCTGCCTGCTTTTTCAAAAATTCGCCATAAGCCGGCAGCACTTAGGAAAAAAAACAGCAAACTTAACATCATGTAAATACTCATACTGCTTTGTATTAAAGTTTTAATAAATCATTCATGGTATAAACTCCTTTTTTGCCCGGAAGCCATTGTGCCGCCATCAAAGCTCCTTTGGCAAACCCTTCGCGGTTATGGGCAACATGCTCTATTTTAATGGAATCTATGGCCGATTCATAGCTAAGCAAATGCTCACCGGTAACACCTTCTATCCGGTGTGCAGTTACGGCAATCTCATTTTTACCTGGATTCTCATCATGAAATTTCCAGTCATTATACTTCGGATGTAAGTCCATAATATCTTTTAGCATGCTTACTGCGGTGCCGCTGGGTGCATCCAGTTTCTGGGTATGATGTATTTCTTCCAGTCTAATGGTATAATCTCCATAATTGGCCATCAGCTTTGCAAGGTAACGGTTTAATGCAAAGAAAAGATTCACACCGATACTGAAATTAGACGCATAAAAAACACTGGCATTACCCTTTGTGCAGTACTGTTCAACCTCCTGCAAGCGGTGAGTCCAGCCGGTAGTTCCGGTTACCACAGGCAATCCCCTGTCAATTAGTCTTTTGAGATTTTCTACAACCACATCAGGAGTAGTAAATTCAATGGCAACATCTGAATTATCAAGGGCATCATTCTTTAGTTCCCAGTCTTTATGATTGTCTATAATTGCAGAAACGTGGTGCCCCATTTCAGTGGCATACTTTTCAATTTCATGCCCCATCTTTCCGTATCCGATAATTGCGATGTTCATTTGCTTATTATTTCTATTCCATTTTTATTTATGATGGTATGCTTTAATTTAAGAACTTTATGTCAGTGCTACGCACCTTTATGGATGGTGATTACTTCTTATTCTACCATAATTTCAGCGCTATGCGCCTTGTTTTTATCATGATTCTCCCAACAATCCAGAATATCCATCCATAACCCATTACTCATTACCCACTCATCATCCATTACCCATTACCCGTCACAATCTAAAGTAACCCTCTAAAACCTGAACGAAACCCTGATCCCGGCATGACTACTCTTTATACCCGTTTGATCAGAAAAATCATTGATCAATGCCGGTGCAACCCTCATACTTAAATCCTCACCCACATCAAAGTCGAGCAGATGAGCATCAACCGTTGCATCCAGAATATTCAGAACATATAATGCTGCTCCTACAATATAGGTTATTTCAAGGTATCTGCGCCATGCATTCATAGCTCGTTGCAATTGGTCGGGTGAGGCTCGCGGGTACAAATCCTCCACATTGGTGTTTCCATCAATAACAGCAAGTTTTGCTATCCATGCTTTTCTGTAATGTTGATAGTTGCTGTTGTTATTGTAAAATGCGTAGCCTACCCCTGCAAAACCTGCATAAATAATGGGTATTTTCCAGTATTTACCATTGTATGCCTGTCCCAGCCCCGGCAAAGTAGCAGAAAGCATCGTTGCTTTGAGAGGCGAGTGAGTGCTTTGGCCTGAAACAATGAGCAACTCCGGTTCCTGAATGATTACCTCTGGCAATGTGTCAGCCACGTAATCCGGAGGTTGAGGTGGAATGGTATCAGAAGCTATGCCTTGACTAACTATAAAGACAAAAATAAGCATTGCGATCATACTCTTCCATATCGTACTGCGAATATATCCCAGTCTGATAGCATTGCTTGGATTAAGCTTTGAAGAGTGCTCACAAATGGTCATTTCAGGATTAGTCTTGTTTTTGAACCAGTTTCAGGATACGCTCCAGGTCTTCTCCTGATGAGAAATTGATTACTATAGAGCCTTTACCTCCAGGTTTTGCCTTGATTTGAACTTTTGATCCGTAAAATTCCGACAAAGCTTTCTGGAGATCCCTGAACTTTTCGCTGGAAGGGTTCTCGGGGGCTTTCTTTTTTGGCGGCTCCTGTTCAGTAGTATCTTTTTGCTCAGCAATATTTTTTGCGATCTCTTCAACATCCCTTACCGAGAGACCCTGTGCAATAATATCCTGATAAATCTCCAGTTGTGTTTGCACATCTTCAACCCCAAGCAGGGCACGGGCATGACCACTGTAAATAAACTCTTTTCTGAGTCCGATCTGTATTTCGGCCGGAAGTTTGAGCAATCTGAGCTGGTTGGTTATAGATGACCTGCCTTTACCGAGCCTTTCTGCCAGGATCTCCTGTGTGAGCTTGCAATCTTCTATAAGTTGCTGGTATCCAAGAGCAATTTCAATGGGGTTCAGGTTTTCTCTCTGAATATTCTCTACAATGGCCATTTCGCGCATTTCCTGGTCGTTGGCAGTGCGGATATAGGCGGGAATATCTGCCAAACCTGCTATTTGAGCAGCTTTGCAACGTCTTTCTCCTGAGATCAGCTGAAATTTACCGTCTTCAATTTTTCTTACTGTAACGGGCTGAATGACTCCCTGTTCTTTAATAGAGTTAGCCAGCTCATCCAGCGCTGCCTGATCAAAATCGCTGCGAGGCTGAAACGGGTTACTCTGAATAAGGTCAAGGGGAACGTGGGCAACAGTTCCCACTGCATGAAGATCTTTTTCAATATCGTATCTCGACTGAAGATCGGTACCAGGTGTGTCGAGTAAAGCACCCAGTCCTTTTCCCAAGGCTCTTTTTTTAGCGTTCATGTTCGATGTTAATATTTTTTTCTTTCTCGTCTATTTGTGTCAGTTGATTCTTTTGCAAAATCTCTCTCGCCAGATTCAAATAATTAATGGCTCCCCTGCTCTGGGCATCATGCATAATTATTGTTTCACCAAAACTGGGTGCTTCACCAAGCTTGGTATTACGTTGAATAATCGTGTCAAAAACAAGATCCTGAAAATGTGTTCTTACTTCTTCCACAACCTGGTTGGAAAGCCTGAGCCGGTTATCGTACATGGTAAGCAGGATCCCTTCAATTTCAAGACCAAGGTTCAGCCTGGACTGAACAATCTTTATGGTATTGAGCAATTTTCCCAATCCCTCCAGTGCAAAATATTCACATTGCACGGGAACAATTACCGAATCACTGGCAGTGAGTGCATTAACAGTGATCAGACCAAGAGAAGGCGAACAGTCGATAAGTACAAACTCATAATCATCTTTTACTGCATCAATTACTTTTTTCATTACCATCTCACGATTGGGCATGTTGATCATTTCAATTTCAGCACCCACCAGATCAATATGAGCCGGAATCAGATCAAGGTTCGGAGTAGAGGTGTTCAAAAGAATGTTTGCGGGATCTACATCATCAATAATACATTCGTAAATGCTTGTTTTTATCACCTTGGGATCAAAACCAACACCTGATGTTGCATTGGCTTGTGGGTCAGCATCAATCAGTAATGTTTTATGCTCCAGAACTGCAAGACTTGCAGCAAGATTTATGGCTGTAGTGGTTTTCCCTACTCCTCCCTTTTGGTTTGCGATGGAAATAACTTTGCTCATAAGGTATAGTTGTTGGTAAATGTTATTGGTTTACAGGTAATAATTTTACAATCAGAGCATTAGTAATCAGTTGAATTGCAATGTCTTTTTTTATCAAACTGCAAATTTACAATTTCTATGTTCTTGGATCAGCTTTTTTTTCAAATTTGCAAAGCCTCCTGACAACCAATAAGCCTTTTGCAAAATAAAAAGAGCTGAAATCAAATCATTTCAACTCTTTTTACCTGTTTAAATTTACTAAGCCAATAATTAATCCGGATCTTACTATCAAACCAATGATCAATCTTTCGATTTGTCGCTGTCTTTTTCTCCAAGATCATCGAAATCAATTTTGGTAAATTCATTTTCCTGTTTTCTTCTTTCTTCTTCTTCCATTTCCTGGATATAAGACTGAGGAATTTCTCCGGTTTTTATATATTCAAAAGACTGGGCAAGGGCATTGTAAAACTTTTGAAAGTCTTCCTGATAGAGAAAAAGCTTATGTTTTTCGTAAAAAAATTTGCCGGTTTGCTGATCAAACCGCTTCTTACTTTCGGTGATCGTAAGGTACTTTTCTCCTGCCTTGGTTGCTTTAACATCGAAGAAATATGTCCGTTTTCCTGCTCTTACAGCCTTTGAAAATAATTCCTCATTATCGAATCTTTTCTCTTTACCTTCCATACTCATATCTATTTTCTCGTGTTTATAATGTTGGCAAAAATAAAAAAGTTTTGGTATCGAAAACTTTGTTATTGTAAAACAATTCTTAAAACTATCTACTTAAAACATAATCAAATATAGTGATAATAGCTAAGAAGAGAAAGCGATTAACCCCTATTTAAGAGATGCTTTAACATGATTTGTATTTTTATAAGAACGATTTTTTTTCTTGTTATAAATAAACTATAATGAATCTAATTTATTATTCGCAGACCGAAAAGTTTTTAAAATTCAATTACTTTTGCATAGCTTTTTCAGGCAATAATGCCTGACATTTCGTTCCTTATAAAAAGATTGAAAAACCTTATGTTAAACAGAAGGCATTTACGCGTTAAAGTTTTGCAAAGCCTGTATGCATTTTTCCAGTCAGGCAATACATCACTCAATGCAGGAGAAAAAGAGCTGCTTTTCGGCATTGAAAAAATTCATGATCTTTACCTGTATCAGTTAAGCCTGATCATTGAAACCAGACGGCAGGCTGAAAAAATATTAGAGGAAAACAAACGAAAAAGAGTCCCCACCCCGGAAGACCTCAACCCCAATACTAAGTTTATCAATAACCAGGTACTTCAAATACTTGATAATAACGCTGAGCTGCAGAAGAAGCTTGAGCAGCGAAAGATCTCGTGGTCACATGACGATAACGAAATACCTCGCAAAATATTCCTTCAGTTCCGTAACTCCTCCAGCTACAAAGAATACATAGAGAATGGGGAACAATCCTTTGAAGGTGATCGCAATTTGATTTTGAAGCTATTGAAGAATTATATCTGCGAATTTGAATTGCTGCACCATTTTTATGAAGAGAGATCCATCTATTGGATCGACGACTGGGAGTTGATCAATAAAATGATCATTAAGGGTATTAAATCTATGGACACCCTTGCTGATTCAGATTTCACCCTTATGAGTCTTTACAAGGATATTGACGATCGCAAATTTGCCATAGAGTTGTTCCATAAAACCATTTTAAACGATAGCGAATTTGCACCCCTCATCGCAGCAAAAACCCAGAACTGGGACATAGAAAGGATTGCCCTGATGGATATTATCATCATGAAAATGGCTCTTGCCGAGATCATCAAGTTTCCCCAGATCCCGGTAAAGGTATCTTTAAATGAATATATTGAGCTATCAAAAATGTACAGTACTCCAAAAAGCAAAATCTTTGTAAACGGAGTATTGGACAAACTTGTAGAAGAACTTGTAAGCAGTAAAAAAGTATTAAAGCATCCGGGTAAATAATAACTATGATCAGCATAAAAAAAACACCATTCATCAGTGTATTGTTATGGCTTTTTGTATTTGCAATAAGCTCATGTAGTGGCACACAGCAACCTGGAGATCAAAATGTGGTCAATAGCGAAGAGAATGGCGTCGCAGAAATTTCCTTTGATAAAACCACGCATGAGTTTGGCCAGATAATTACAGGCGAAAGAGTTGCCTATGCTTTCCGGTTTACAAATACGGGATCAGCCCCACTAATAATTTCAGGAATACGTAGTGGCTGTGGATGCACTGTAGGAGATTATCCTAAAGACCCTTTAAAACCCGGACAAACGGGAAGAATCAACGTGGTATTTAATTCTGCCGGAAGAAGGGGGTTTCAATCGGAAGCTGTTCGTGTGCTCAACAACTCTGAAGAGCCGGTGATAACACTGAGAGTAACCGCAGAAGTTATGGAACTTTAATTTAATTAAAATAGCAAACCTAAAATTTTATTTACTATGATTTTTTCAAACATTCTTTTAGCAGCACCCAATGGCGAAGGTGGCGGATTTACTGCATTCCTGCCTTTGATACTTATTATTGTTGTTTTCTATTTGTTTTTTATCAGGCCCCAGCTCAAAAAGCAGAAAGATGCCCGCAAATACAGGGAATCCCGCCAGAAAGGCGATAAAATTATCACCATTGGAGGTATACATGGTAAGATTGTGGAGGTACAGGAAAAAACGTTTACCATTGAGGTGGCCCCTGATATTAAGTTCAGGATTGAAAAGTCGGCTGTTGCTATGGATGGCCCACAGGAGCAACAACTCTCTGAGAACAGATAACGTTTAATCGGTAACGGTTTTGAACACGATACGCTGAGTTAATTGTTACCTTTATATCTCAGGTTAAATTAACAGGCAAACTTATGGACTTCCGCATCTGGAAATTAACAGGCAATGACCCTGAAGCAAAAAAAAAGGCATTTACTTTCTTTTTATGCCTGATCTTCAGTTTCATTGCCTGGCTGTTTATTAAACTATCCATGGAAGCCAGTACCCTTGTACCGGTTAAGGTAGATGTATCAAACATACCCGAAAATCTGATATTTACCGGACAGAGCGACAGCACATTCATTTTTACCATTGAAACCACGGGAATACGAATATTAACCAACCGAACCTTCCGGAGAAAAAACCTTCTTGAAGCTGATTTTGCATCCATTCAAAGGGTCAGGGACCAGGAAAATCAATTCTTTTTTACAGCCTCCCAGGCCGAAGTAAGGTTTTCTGTGCAAAATGATATTTCAAGAGCCAGCCTTTCAGCGCATCCCGATACAATTTTTTTTCGTGCCAAAAATGCTTTTGTAAAAAAAGTACCGGTCATTGTTGACAAACAAATAGATTACCGACCCGGATTCAGAATGTATGACTTTCCTGAAATATCTCCCGACTCGGTTTACGTTAGAGGACCCATAGATTTAAAGGATTCTGTTGATTTTATTCTTACATCCCCCTTGCGCCACTCCCAGGCAGACCGGGATATTGAGCGGCAGTTAAACCTGATCAAGCCCTTCGAAGCCCTTCAGGTATCTTTGTCTGAAGAAAAAGTACAGGTAATGATCAATATTGAAGAGTTTACCGAAGCCATGTTAGAGCTTCCTGTATTGATGAACTGCCCTGAAATTGAAGAAGCTTTTCCGGATAGCAGAATTCTTCTTTTCCCCGATAGGGTAAACATATTCTACCTGGTAGCTCTTAGGGATTTAAACGCCATATCTTCTGATATGTTTAAAGTGAAAGCACAATGTCCGGATACCCTGGCTCAAAATCAAACCCGGCTGAAGATCCAGCTTATAGAGCAGCCCGGACTGGTTGAGTTAAGCAGAATCAGACCGCCCGAAGTTGAATATGTATGGATAAGAAACTAACCTGGAAACGATGATAAAGGTAGCTGTTACAGGAAATATGGGGAGTGGTAAAAGCTCAGTTTGCAAAGTATTCGAATGTCTGGGTGTTCCTGTTTTTTATGCTGATGCAGAAGCAAAAAAATTATACAGCAATACCGGGATATTAAAGATTCTTACAGATAAATTTGGTTCCGGAATACTCGCCCCCGACCTCACTTTGAATAAGAAAGCGCTTGCTGAGATCATTTTTAAAGATAAGTCAGCAATTGAATTTGTCAATCAGCTTATTCATCCCATGGTCTTTTCCCTCTTTGATGATTGGTGTAAAAATATTAAAGACAAGCCCTACTGTATCCAGGAAGCTGCTTTGATTTTTGAATCGGGAAGCTACAAAAAATTTGACAGGATCATTGTTGTCCATGCTCCTGAGAGTGATCTGATTGAAAGAACAATAAAAAGAGATAAAATATCAGATGCTGATGCCCGCAAAAGGCTTCAAAATCAATTGCCCCAGGAGGAGAAAATTGCAAAAGCCCACTACACCATCCTGAATGATAATTCCAGGCTCATTATTCCTGTTGTGTTGCAGGCTCACCAGTCACTCTCAAAAATCAATAATTAAATCAAAGCCAACCTGAAAATATATTTGGGATGAACGGAAGTTGATTAAACAGAAAATACTATTTTTGGGGCCTGAAAACGGTTTTTTGCATTATCAGAACAAATAAATATCAAACCTATAAATCAAAACTACAGATGAGTGTTTTAGTAAATAAAGATTCCCGGGTAATCGTACAGGGGTTTACCGGCTCTGAAGGTACTTTTCATGCAGGTCAGATGATTGAGTACGGAACTAAAGTGGTGGGCGGTGTTACACCCGGCAAGGGAGGAAGTAAACACCTTGATCTTCCTGTGTTTAATCGTGTTGATGAGGCCGTTAAGGAAGTCGGAGCCGACGTGAGTGTAATTTTTGTTCCACCTCCGTTTGCTGCTGATGCCATTATGGAAGCCGCCGATGCCGGGATAAAGGTGATCGTGTGCATTACCGAGGGGATTCCAGTAAATGATATGCTCAAGGTACGTGAGTATCTCCGTTCAAAAGAGACCAGGCTTATTGGCCCCAACTGTCCCGGAGTTATTACACCAGGCGAATGCAAAGTAGGAATCATGCCCGGATTTATCCACAGATCCGGATCCATTGGAATTGTATCACGTTCCGGAACCCTTACCTATGAAGCTGTTGACCAGGTTACCAAAGCTGGTATGGGACAATCAACATGCATTGGTATTGGCGGTGATCCCATTGTGGGTACAACCACCAAAGATGCTGTAGAATTGCTCATGAATGATCCGCAAACCGAAGGGATCATTATGATTGGAGAAATTGGCGGAAGTATGGAAGCAGAAGCGGCCTATTATATCCGCGACTTTGGCACCAAACCGGTAGTTGGATTTATTGCCGGGGCTACCGCTCCCAAGGGACGTACCATGGGCCATGCAGGTGCCATCATTGGAGGTAAGGATGATACAGCCGAAGCTAAGAAAGAAATCCTGACTGCCTGCGGAGTTACCTATGTGGATTCTCCGGCAGATATAGGTGCAACCATGAAAAAAGTAATCGACAGCAAGCAGGTAAAGCCGCTTATTCCATAATCAGGCTTTATCAGCATAACGCGTAAAGGGGGTGATGTCATGATTGGCAAAATCCCCTTTTATGTATTTGAAATATCCGGTTATGGCAATCATGGCAGCATTGTCGGTGCTGTATTCAAATTTAGGAATATAAACGTTCCAGCCTGATTGTTCCTTCTCTTTGAGCATGGCTTGTCTCAACCCTGAATTTGCAGATACCCCACCAGCAATGGCTACATCATTGATACCTGTTTCCTTTGCTGCTTTTCTGAGTTTATGCATCAAAATTTCAATAATGGTATGCTGCAGGGAGGCACTTAAATCAAGTTTATTCTTTTCTATGTAATCAGGATCATTTTTTAACTGGTCTCTCAAAAAGTAAAGAACCGAGGTTTTAAGGCCGCTGAAAGAAAAATCAAGCCCCGGAATATTAGGGTGAGGAAACTTTATGGCATGGGGGTTACCTTCCCTGGCCATTTTATCAATAAGGGGGCCTCCTGGGTAAGGCAGACCCATGATCTTGGCAGTTTTATCAAAAGCCTCCCCTGCCGCATCATCAATGGTTTGACCGATTACCTCCATATCAAAATAATCCCTGATAAGCATAATTTGTGTGTGCCCGCCCGATACGGTGAGGCAAAGGAACGGAAAACGGGGTTTTACCGGCTGTTGTTCATCTTCAATAAAATGGGCCAGAATATGGGCGTGCATATGATTAACTTCTATTAAGGGTACGTTCAATGCCATAGAAAATGATTTGGCAAAAGATGCACCTACCAGTAAAGAGCCTAAAAGTCCGGGGCCATTGGTAAAAGCCACTGCATGAAGTTGATTTTTGTTTATCTTTGCGATATCCAAAGCCCTGTGAACCACCGGTATGATATTTTGCTGATGGGCTCGCGATGCCAGTTCGGGTACTACACCCCCATAAAATTTGTGAACATCTTGATTTGCAATTACATTGGCAAGAATTTTGTTGTTTTTTAAAATGGCTGCAGAAGTATCATCGCAAGAAGATTCAATTCCCAGAATGTAGGTATCCATGAAACTTTCGGTAGGTTGAATTCGTTAGTAATTAGTAAGTAACTTTATATTTTCAAGGAGGCAAAGTTATAAAAAAAACATCTGTCATAGTATACATTACAGCATTTGTTATGCTGATTATTCCAATACTGCTCTTTTTTACTTTCCGTTCTTCAACAGTGCAAACATGGTTAGCCGTAAAAGCTACAGAGTATTTGTCGAGAGAACTGGATGCAAAAATCAGCGTAGGAGGGGTCAACATTACCTATGGATTAAATATTGTACTTGAAGATGTGGAGATCCATGACAAAAGTGAACATCTGCTGCTCACAACCCGTCGCATGGTATTTGATGTAAACAGAATATCCAGATCCAGCCGGTTCATACTTGTAAACAAAATTATCTTCGATCAGGCATCTCTTAATGTTGCCAGGTATGAAAGAGACGACCACTACAATTTCCAGTTTCTTGTTGATTATTTCTCTTCTCCCCAAAAGGAAGAACCCAGAGCCACAGCAAACTGGGATCTGATTGTAAGATCTTTTGAGTTCGTTGAGTCTTCTCTTTCTTTTTCAGATCATAACAAAGACCGGTCGCTTTATGGGTTTGATGCCAGTAATTTCGCATTCCGAAACCTGAATATTGAAGTAAAAGATATTTTCCTGGAGAAGGACACCCTCCAGGCTACCATCACTGACTTTTCTGTTGATGAATCCAGGGGTTTCAATCTGCAATCGGTATCATCTGAATTTATGATCAGCCCCTCTGCAGCTTATCTGAGAAACTTTTCATTAACTACCGGCAGCAGCCAGATAGAGCTTGATCTTCATCTTGCGCATAACGATTACCGGCTTATCACCGATATTTTTGACGAAGTATCCTTAACTCTTGACATTAAACCCTCCCAAATTGACTTGTATGAAGTGGGCTACTTTTTCCCCGAAATATACGGCATAGAGGGCAATGTGGATCTGGCAGGACAATTCTCAGGCAAGCTTAACAGCCTCAGGGGCAACAATATCAGTTTCAGGTATGGAAACAGGACAGAGTTTGCGGGTAATTTCAATGTAGTGGGATTACCTGATATAGATGAGACTTTTATCAATCTTTCCATTGACCAGCTTGTTACCCATAAAAACGATCTGGCTGCTTTCCGGTTACCGGTTCATCTGGATCAGGAGTTCCTGAATCTTCCCACAGAAATTGAAACCCTTGGTCTTATTTCATTCAACGGAACCATAACCGGTTTCCCTTACGATTTTGTTACCAATGGCAACTTTTCCACCGCCCTGGGTAATTTCCGCAGCAATATCGCCATAATGACCAGTAATGGACTTGAAGGACTCCGATACAATGGTCAGTTATCCACCCGGAGGTTTCAGCTGGGAAAATTGGTAAATAATTCCGATGATTTTGGAAATATTGCATTCGATGCAAGGGTTCAGGGCTCAGGGACAACTTTTGAACAGCTGGATCTGAGTCTTGATGGTGAAGTTACATCTTTCAGCTATAAAGATTATGAATATCAGCATCTGGATGTAAACGGTACCTTTAAGAACAAAAGATTCAATGGCAGTATTCTGCTTGATGACCCCAATATTTTTCTTGATTTTGGAGGAATGGTAGATTTTCAAAATGAGCTCCCTGATCTGAATTTTACTGCAATCATTGAGAATGCCAATCTTAGCCAACTTAATATTTACCAGAGAGATACCTTATACCATAGCCTGATTTCTTCGCGTATTCATGTAAATGGAAGAGGAAGTGCCCTTGACAATATTGAAGGCGAAATAAATGCCTATTCAACAAAGTACTTTGAAAAGAAGAATGGTGAAGAGGAACTGGTTAATCAGTTGGCTACCGACGTAATAGCCCTTGAGGCAAGAGTTCTTGAAAATGGTTTTAAAAATCTGAGATTTTATTCTGATTTTCTTGATGTGCAGGTGGAAGGTGAGCTTCATTATGATAAAGTGATTCATTCTGTCAATCGTTTCTTATACAATTACATCCCCTCGAGGTTTGAAAATGAGCCCAGAAGCATTGATAACGGATCCTTTGCGCAAGTGCTGGAATTTAATGCTCATATAAAAAATGTAACGGAAATAACTGAGATCTTCATACCTGACCTGTCTATTGCTACCCATTCCTTTTTTTCTGGCAATCTGAATACCAAAACCAATTACTTTACGCTTCAGGGAAATCTGGAATACCTGGGCATCAACGGAGTGTACTTCAATGAACCCGAGATCAGCATTACTTCAGATATGGCTGTTGCAGAGATTATTGCCCGTGGAGACAAGCTCTTTCTTTCTGATTCTATCTGGATGGAGCAATTTTTCATTTTTTTTTTTGTAACACAGGATACAATTACCCTGTTGAGCCAATGGGAGAATCAAAGCCCAAAAGGAAGAAACCTGGGTAGTCTGAAAGCACAGGGAACTTTTGTTTCACCCTCAAGAACTGAATTACAGATTCTTCCATCCTACGCGTATATTAATGATTCACTCTGGACCATCAGTCCCAATAACAGGATCGCACTGGACAGTACTGCTATAAACATTGATAATTTTCATTTATTTAAAAACAATGAATACCTTTTGGTAAACGGCACATTAAGTGATCAGGCCAGTGATACCCTGGATATCCGATTGAATAACTTTAATATCGAAAGCCTGGGGTTTTTGCTGGGCGACAGGAAGATAGATTTTTCCGGTATAGCCAGTGGAGAGCTGAAATTGTCCAACCTGAGAAATTCGCCAAATATACTTACCCAGCTGCTCATCAAAGACTTTGCTTTTAACCATGATCATCTTGGAGACCTTTCTGTTGAGAGCAACTGGGATACAAGAGAAAAAGCGTTCCGCATAAAATCTGAGGTTATTTACTATGGCAATGTGGGGTACAATAAACCCATCATAGCGAGTGGTTAT
>SLIL01000452.1 GCA_007135645.1 Bacteroidales bacterium | reverse complement strand
TTGGAGGCGATTACATTTCCCAGCACCGCAGGTGGGAAAAAGAACTTTCCGAAATCGGGGAAATGGTCTTTGATGTCAAAACCAAAGAGTTCATCAGGGTTTTGGGTGTTAAATACGAAGATCCAGGAGTTTTCCATCTTAACAAGAAAGCGTTCATTGATCATCGTGGCATATCCTGCGGTGAAATTACCCAGGTAATAATTTTCAAAAGCAGAGGTTTGTTCATCAACTCTGAACAGAAAACTTTTGGTCATAGCCAGCAGATCTCCATCTATAATTTCCAGGTTTAGTGCCCCTATGCTTTCCATGCCGGGAACGGGTTGCCATATCACCGCTTCAGGCGGATCAACGGGTTCCGGATTGTCGTCGTTGTCTTTATCGCATGCTACCCAAAGAAAGGGTAAAAGCAGCAGAAATAATGCAAATCTATTAATGTCTTGTTTCATGATTGGTATTTTAATAATAAGATACATCTGAACTAACAAACTTTATTCCATGAAGATAAAATTGTTGATAGACAGTGATTTGCAAATATTTTACTTGCATTGAAGGTGATTTAAATGTCCGTTTATGTCACAATATAGTTCGGAGGTGAACAAAAATAACCCCGAAAACATTTTTCGGGGTTATCAAACCGTATTTTAGGGGTTAAACCAAATGGTCCATAGCACTACTTTATCAACCCTCAATAATTGCTCTTATGGCATCAAGCTCATGGGAGTCGAAATGCAGATTCTGAAGCGTATCAAGATTGTTTTGCAGCTGTTCAACACTGCTTGCACCAATGAGCACAGAGGTAACCCTTTTATCTTTGAGCAACCATGCAATGGCCATTTGCGCGAGGCTTTGCCCACGGGTTTGTGCTATTTCGTTGAGTTTTCTTACGGTATCAATTTTTTCGGGGGTTACCTGTTCTTTCTGTAAAAAACCGGTTGGTTTTGCAGCCCTGGAGTTTTCGGGGATCCCCTGCAGGTACTTATCGGTAAGCAGTCCCTGCTCCAGGGGCGAAAAGGCAATGCATCCGATACCCAGTTCCTCCAGCGCGTCGAGCAATCCGTCTTCCACCCACCGATCGAGCATTGAATACCGGGGTTGATGAATCAGGCAAGGGGTGCCCAGGCTTCTGAGGATCTCTGAGGCCATGCGTGTTTGTTCGGCTGAGTAGCTGGAGATCCCCACATACAGCGCCTTTCCCTGTCTTACCACCTGGTCGAGGGCCATCATGGTTTCTTCCAGCGGGGTGTCAGGATCAGGGCGGTGCGAATAATAAATATCCACATATTCCAGCCCCATACGCTTAAGGCTTTGATCCAGGCTGCTGATGAGGTATTTGCGCGAGCCCCATTCCCCGTAAGGGCCAGGCCACATGTAATAGCCTGCTTTGGTGGAGATGATCAGCTCATCGCGATAGGGTTTGAGGTCGTGTTTGATGATCTGGCCAAAATTCTCTTCGGCACTGCCTGCCGGTGGCCCGTAATTATTGGCAAGGTCAAAATGGGTTATTCCGGCATCAAAGGCATGGTGTATGATCTTACGACCATTTTCCAATACATCTACACCTCCGAAGTTATGCCATAATCCCAGTGAAATGGCTGGCAGCATCAGGCCACTGCGTCCGCAGCGATTATAGGTCATCGTATCGTATCGTGCACTCTCAGGCTTATAACTCATAGCGAAAAAAATTTATATTTTTACAAATGTAAAATTTAATCAGGTTTTAACCACCCATTTTTTCGGGTTTTAATGGGAGGGTTCCTGAATAGGTAATTGCATCGGGGTGTGGGTTGACTGGAGATGATTGATCTTCAGATTGTTTCAGGTCATTGGATTTATGTGTAAAAAATACCATTGCAGCTGAGGGTGTTTTGCTTTGTAAGGGGTCATAGGGTTGATACTGAAATAGCATTACTTAGCAAGCAATTTTGGTTGAATCAGGCTGATTGTTAAGGGTAATTGTTAGATATTCAGTCTTTTTCAGTGGAAAAGTAAATAATTAAGAACATGGATAGCACGGATTAAGCGGATTTACACGGATAATTTAATATGAGATTGCATCGGAAATTTTTTTATAAAAACATAACTATCAGAATATTAACAAAACATCAATACCATGAAAACACAAATCTTTTTTATTGCAGTATTTATGATTACTCAGGTAGTAACCGGTCAGGAGCCCTGCAAGGTGCTTATGGAGACTATCAGCTCCGGTTATGAGGGAGCTTGCCGCAACGGGCTGGCCCATGGATTTGGAAAAGCCACCGGGGTTGATACCTATGAGGGCAATTTCAGAAGAGGCCTTCCCCATGGCCGTGGTACCTACACCTGGAGTCATGGCGATGTGTATGAGGGATCATGGAGGCGTGGAGAGAAGCACGGTGCAGGTAAATTAACCCGCATAGTGAATGGAGAACCGGAGATTAAAGAGGGTGTATGGCGAAACGGGGAGTTTGATGAAAGCCGGTCAGGACAGCCCCAATACCGGGTAAACAGGCAACGGTCCATCGATTATGTCAGGGTAATTGAAACCGGTGCAGAAGAGCAGGTCAGGGTAAGGATATGGCGTGGTGGAAGCCGGCTGTCATACACTGGACTGAGAGTGCATCACAGCAGTGGTACTTATCAGATCATTGGTGAAGAAATTCTTTTTCAGCACGTTACTTTCCCATTTACATTCTCCGTTTTTTATAATGTGCCCAATAAGATGAGAACCGGGCGGGTGGATTGTGAACTGGAGGTTACCATAAACAACAAAGGAAGCTGGGAGATTACTACAAATCAGTAAGCAGAACAGGAGTAATCATTAAATCTTTTTTTAAGGTTTCTCTTTAACTGGTTTTGGGTTAAATTTGACGGATTATTTTCAAAACCCAAAACCAGTTTTCATCATGTCATTAAAAGCATTAATCATAGAGGATGAGCCTGCTGCTGCACGCAGATTGCAGAAAATGATCCTTCAGGCAGATCCGGGAATTGCAATCATTGGGATGCTTGATTCGGTGTCTGGCGCTGTCAGATGGCTTCAGACGAATCCACACCCTGATATGATCTTTCTGGATATCAACCTGGGAGACGGGATCAGTTTTGCTATTTTTGAAAAGGTTGAGGTCTCCTGCCCTGTAATTTTTACCACTGCCTATGATGAATATGCCATCAAAGCCTTTACCATAAACAGCATTGACTATCTTTTGAAACCCATCAAGCAGGAGCAGCTGGATTTCAGTATCAGCAAACTGAAAAAGTACTTCCTGAACAATCAGTCTGCTGAAAAGCAAAACCTCAGTGCTTTGCTTGAAACTCTTGCCACTGGCGGAGAGAAGTGGAAGAAACGTTTCCTGGTAAGTTTTGGGGATAAAATAAAAACCATTGAAGTAGAAGAGATTGCTTATTTCATGATCCTCGAAAAAAGTACATTTCTTGTCACAGGAAACAATGACAGCTATGCCATCAATTACTCCCTTGAGCAACTGGAGGAACTTCTGGATCCTTCCCGGTTTTTCAGGGTAAACAGAAAATACATCGTGTCAATGGGTTCCATAAAAAATATGTGGATCTATTCCCGCTCGCGGGTAAAGCTGCAACTTTCTCCGCTTCCCCCGGAGGATGTGATCGTAAGTACAGACCGCTCAGGAGCATTTAAAGAATGGTTGAATCAATAAAAAAAACCCGGAAGCCCGGGTTTCTTGTTGATTTTGATGAGTTGATTGTCAGTTGATCAGATAGTTTTGAATGTTAGTCGGTACCGTTGTACTTCGCCAGGTTGCATAACCTGCTTCAGGTTTTTCTCAAGGCGCTTGATCTGTCTTTCCAGGTGTTCTGAAAGAACTGTGCTTTCAGTAGCCAGCTGACGAAACTCAAGGGTGTTTTCTTCGGTAAGTTTCAGCTCAATGGCTACGGATCCGATTACATTATCATCCTTGGCTTCCACGGGGAAAGTGATCCTTCTTTCCAGAAGCCTGGCCACTGCTTCATTGTTTTCAGCGGGTGTTACGTCTTTTACTTCAGCAAAAGCAGAAGCAAAGAAAAATACAAATACTGCGAGAGTTGAAAAAAATCTTGTTTTCATGATTGCAAAGTTTTAATGAATACTAAATTATGGTTGCAATCACACTAAATCAATGAGTATGCCATAGAGTGCATTACTCATGTAATCAAATGTTTAAGACCGAAAGGGGAGCTTGCCCTGTCTGCTGGAAACCGTTCGCCACTGAACAAATCGTTTCGAAAACGAACATCAAAAACCCCTGAAACGGGAATAGTTTTCAAAAACCTGATGAATTACTTATGTGCCCGTTATAAATAGGTTAACACAAAGCATTTACTATCTTTTATGTGCTGAAAATCAGAAGCTTGTGGAGATTCAAGGGAAGACAAAATATACTGATAGTTTGCCACTTAACTTTTAAACTTTATAAACCTTACACTTTTTAAACCGGACTCACTTATTACCTGTTGCAAACTACTTTGAAATCGCAGTTTTTACATTGGTCGTGATCTTCTGTTTTGCGGAATGGAGTGTTGGGGTTAAACAGCGAGCTCATCAACTTTTCCAGTTCAGCCTCAAATGTTTGAATAGCCTCCGGATCCACATGTCCTGATCCCCCGGGAAAATTGAGCGTAAGCAATCCCTGGCCGGGATTTCTGAAGGAGATGATGCCGGGGGTGAGGTTTTCCGGCATTCCATGTTTGAGTTTATAAAGCATGGCATACATCAAAAGCTGGAAACTCTTGCCCAGATTGGGATCTTCGGTAATCCTTGACCAGTCTTT
>SLIL01000093.1 GCA_007135645.1 Bacteroidales bacterium | reverse complement strand
TTGATTGCGCAACGCTTTTCTGTTTGTTGCCATGATAACCCCGGACGGCCGTCCGGGGCTACAATAATTTCGGCCCTTCAGGCCTGGGTTCATTGAATCCAGACGCTGGAAGATCCTACCTGGATGCTTCCAGGTCTTACCGGCCTGCCAAAAGTGACGGGGCCACTCTCAGTGACCCCGCCTCTGAAAAAGCTTTATTGCACCCACTCCGGGGTGCTGTTACCGATTGTGCAACCATTGAGCTATCGCTATCTGGCCCCACCGGGGCCCTATTGCAGAGGTATTGCTTTATTCAAACGCTTCCAGTTTTTGTAGAAGTTGGAAGGTCTTGCCTGCCTGGCGCTGCTCCCAAAAAATCACGAAGTGATTTTAAAAAAACTGCGCCTTGGCGGCTCTGCGAGAGAAAAAACCGGAAAGTACTATCAAATAATAAACCCATATTGATAATGAAAGCCATCCGATTGCGTTTTTTATGTAATGTTAAAGCAAAATGGTTTTATTTTTGCATGAAAATAACTGCCTTATTTTCACAATCATGTATTAAGCCCAATGCAATTATTTCTGAGCAGATTTTCTTTCCCCGGACTGGTGATCCTGTTTTCGCTGCTGTTTGCTTCCTGTAACCCTGCAAGGCGTTTACCGGAGGGGTCCTATTTGCTCAACCGCAACAACATTGAAATCGAAGATGCAGAAGTTAAGCGTTCAGAGCTGAACTCCTTCCTGAGGCAACAGCCCAATCGCAGGATCTTTGGCTTTTACAGGTTTCATCTTAACGTATACCAGTTTGCCGACCGTGGTCGGGAGAACAGGTTAAAAAGGTGGATGAAAAATACCATTGGAGAGCCGCCTGTTATTTATGACCGTACCCTTAGTCATCAAACCATGAGGCAGTTTGAGATGTATCTGCATTCAAAGGGATATTTTCATGCTGATATTGCCTTTGAGGAGAATCTTCGGCGAAGAAGGGCCAATATCACCTATAGCATCCAGGGAAACGAACCTTATACCATCAGGGAACTAACCTACAATATCCCTGATTCCCATGTAAAAAGCTTTGTACTTGCAGATACCGTCAACTCACATATTCATCGGGGTCACAGGTACGATGCAGACAATCTGAACAGTGAACGAAACCGGATCTCAAGGCAGATGAGAGATGATGGTTTTTACAGATTTTCACGGGATTTTGTTCATTTTAAGGTGGATAGCAACCTCAACAGCCGTCAGGTAGATATAGAATTACGGATCAGCAATCCGCAGCGTCCGGCCCCAGGCATCCGCGATTCAGTGATCCCCGAACGCCATAAACGATATGTTATTGATCATGTTTCAGTACTTCCTGAATACAGTCCATTAACTGCGAACCTGCTCCGGGAGGATACCACTGTTTACCGCTTGCCGGAGCGAAGGGGAGATGGGGAGCACATATTTCATTTTTATCACAATGGGCCTCTTCGCATCAGACCATCAGCCATAGTGAGCCACGTAATGTTGCGGCAGAATCACTTTTTCAGGGTTACCGATGTGGAACAAACCTACACGTTTCTATCCGAAATGCGCAACTTTCGGCTGATCAACCTGCATTTTGCTGAATCTCAACAGCCCACAACAGGCACACCAGCAGATACCCTTGGCTTTCTGGATGCTACAGTGCAACTGAACCGCTCGCCGGCCAACGCGTTTACCATCGAAGCCGAAGGGCTCAATACCGCCGGGAACCTGGGAGTGGCATCCAATGTGCTTTATCAGAACAGGAATGTTTTTCAGGGTGCCGAGATTTTTCGTCTCCGACTCAAAGGGGCCCTTGAAGTTGCAGGTGAAGGTCCGGCAGATGAGGTGTTTCAGCGGCTGCCATTCAATACCCTGGAAATGGGACTGGAGGCAGGTATCGATTTTCCACGGCTGCTGCTTCCCTTCTCCATCGAAAGACTTTCGCGCAACTCACGACCCAAAACCAGTATCGTGGGAGGGGTTAATTTCAGACAAAGGCCGGACTATACGCGCTACATCCTTAATCTGACCTATGGTTTCGAATGGAATGAAACCTCACGGAAACGCCATTTTATTTATCCGCTGGAAGCAAGTTCGGTGCGGGTCTTTAATGATTCTATTCTCAGGGCCAACATCCCTGATGCCAATCCGTTTATCCTGAGCAGGTTTCGCGATCACTTTATCCTCGGGCTTAAATACACCTATATATACAATTCGCAGCAAATTGGTCGTCCGGTGGATTTCATGTATTTAAGAACCAACTTTGAATCAGCCGGAGTTTTATTGAGTATGGCAGCAGATGCCTTGAACCTTGAAAAAGACAGGGAAGGAAGCTATAATGTCTTTAATATCCCCTTTTCGCAGTTTATAAAAGGTGATGCTGATTTCAGGTATTACCGGGTATTTGATGAACGACAGAGCCTTGTCTTTCGTATTATGGGTGGAATAGGGATCCCTTATGGCAATGTGGATGTATTGCCATTTATCAAAAGCTATTACGGTGGTGGTGCCAATGGATTAAGGGCCTGGCGGATCTACACCCTGGGCCCGGGAAGTTACTCCGACCCCGATTCTGACAGGATTTCCTTTGACCGCTATGGAGATATCAAGCTCGAAGCCAATGCAGAATACCGCTTCCGGTTGTATGGCATATGGCATGGAGCCTTCTTTGCTGATGCCGGAAACGTTTGGTTTGTTAATAAAAACGACCAGTTTCCGGGAGGGGAATTCCGGCTTTCGCAGCTGGGAAATGATATTGCCATTGGTGCCGGAATGGGATTAAGGCTCGACTTTAATTTCTTTATCCTCAGGGTTGATGCTGCAGTTCCTGTGAAAGACCCGGCAAAATTCAACGGAAAACAGTGGATCTCCTCCTGGCCTTCGTTCAGGGATTACAACTTTAACCTGGGGATCGGATACCCATTCTGATGATCATATAGAAATAACCAGCCAGATGCTTGACCAGAAACAGTTCGAACAACTCTTTTATGAAAGTTTTCCCTATGAACCCACCAGTGATCAGGCGGAGCTGGTAAAAAAACTGGCACTTTTTCTTTCTTCCTCCGAGCCTTCTGCAGTATTTATATTAAAGGGATATGCCGGTACAGGAAAAACAACGGTGGTATCCAACCTGGTTAAGGTAATGCCCGTTTTGAAAGCGGATACCGTTTTGCTGGCCCCCACCGGCAGGGCTGCAAAGGTTCTTGCAGGTTATTCCGGAAAGCCTGCCTACACCATCCACCGAAAGATCTATGCATTGAGAGAAACTGCCGAAGGGGCTGTTCGGTTTGTGCTCAACCACAACAAGCACGTAGATACCCTTTTTATTGTTGATGAAGCCTCCATGATATCCTATCAGAATGATCAGGACAGTGGCTTTGGATCGGGAAATCTGCTTGATGACCTGCTATCCTATGTTTACAGTGGCGAAAACTGCCGCCTGATCCTTATCGGGGATGCTGCTCAGCTGCCACCGGTAAAGAGTTCAGAGAGTCCTGCTTTGAATATTCCATTTTTAAAAAATTCCTTTCACTTAAATATCCATGCTGCCGAATTAAAACAAGTGGTGAGGCAGGAGGCGGAAAGTGGCATCCTTCACAATGCTACTATTATCAGATCCAGGATTGAATCCGGAGAAACGGGCTTTGCCTCTTTTGAACTGGATGGATTTAAAGACATCAGCAGGCTTCAGGGCCCCGAAACAGCCGACTATATCAATGATGCCTACAGCGAAAGAAATTTTGAAAATACCATTATTGTTTGCCGGAGCAACAAGCGTGCAAACCTTTACAACCAGGGGATAAGGCAACGGGTATTGTTTATGGAAGATGAGCTGGGTGCCGGTGATCTGCTTATGGTAGTGAAAAATAATTATTTCTGGCTGCCCAAAGACTCCAAAGCAGGGTTTATTGCCAACGGCGATATTGTTGAAGTGCTCAGGATACAACGAACCGAGGAGCTTTACGGATTCAGGTTTGCGCAGGTTACCATACGGATGATTGATTATCCCAACGAGCCTGAATTGGATGTGGTGATTTTGCTGGATACTCTTACATCGGAGGGGCCTGCTTTGAGCTATGAAGAAGGAGGGAAGTTATATGACGAAGTTTGCAGGGATTATGAAGATGAGCCCAGTAAGAGAAAGCGTATGGCAAAGATCAGGAAGAACCCCTATCTGAATGCATTACAGGTAAAATTTGCCTATGCCCTTACCTGCCATAAGGCCCAGGGTGGGCAATGGGAGAATGTGTTTGTGGAACAGGGATTTATACCAGATAAAATGCCTGATACCGATTATTACCGATGGCTCTACACTGCCCTTACCCGATCTACCCGCAAACTTTTTCTGATGGGTTTTACGGATGAATTCTTTGATTAGCAGACATAGCAGAGAGTCTTGTAGTTTTTGGAATGGTGTTTGCATTTAAACAGGAAAGATCAAAATGAAAAAATTCTTTTATTAATGGATTAAACAATTTCTGTTGAATTCGGTTAATAAAAATATTGAAATTGAAATGACTGTATATCAGTTTTTTGTGAGTGATAAGCAAAGTATTAACTTTTTTTATTGTGGTTGTGCTTTCTTTTTATTTATATTTTTGCCACGCTCAAAGAATTTTCAGTCAATTATTTACTAAAAAACCAAAGAATTATGAGTACCCCAACAAAAAAACTAAGTTCTGTAGTTACCATGGTGCTGTTTGCAATTGCCTTTATGTTTGCAGCTCCCGTAAACATCTTTGCAGATGAACCTGAAAATGGAGAAGAAGAAAAAGAA
>SLIL01000106.1 GCA_007135645.1 Bacteroidales bacterium | reverse complement strand
TACAGATCGAGTTGTTTGTGCATGGTGCCTTGTGCATGGCTGTGAGTGGCAAGTGCTATCTGAGCCTTGACAACATGAACTATTCTGCCAATCGAGGTGCATGCCTGCAATTGTGCCGTCGCGGATATACCGTAAAAGACAAGGAGGGCGAATTTGAGCTGAACGTGGAGAATGAGTACATCATGTCGCCAAAAGATCTCTGCACGCTTGAATTTATTGACAAGATCATCCATGCGGGGGTTAGCGTTTTCAAGATCGAAGGGCGTGGCCGTGGCCCGGAATACGTTAAAACCGTTACCCGCGTGTATCGCCAGGCTGCCGATGCCTGTATGGATGGCACTTTTACCCGGGAAAAAGTGGATGGCTGGCTTAATGAACTGAAAAAGGTCTATAACCGGGGATTCTGGGACGGCTATTACCTGGGGCGCAAAATGGGGGAATGGACTGAGCGGTATGGCTCGCAAGCTACCCAGAAGAAAGTATATGTGGGCAAAGTGACCAACTATTTTACCAATCTGGGCGTGGCAGAAGTGAAAGTGGAAACCGGGGAGCTGGCCCCGGGCCAGGAGATCTATATCACCGGCCCCACCACAGGAGTTATGGAACTGCAACCTAAGGAGATACGGGTGGACCTTAAACCGGTACCCCAAACCCGCAAAGGGGAATCCTGCTCCTTCAAAGTACCCGATGTGGTAAGAAGGGGGGACAAAGTGTTCAGGATTGATATCCTGGAGGATCATTTTTAATCAGCATAAAAGGTGCTGACAGTGCCATTGGAAAATGAGCAATACTGCCCATTATTCAAAGAAATCAAAACCTACCTTACAATGTTTATCCTGTAAACCTCCCGTTTATCCTCCGAACGCAATACTACAAAATACAACCCCTGTGGCAGGCCGGAAAGATCAACCCGGGTTTGCTCTCCTGCCTGGATGTTGCCCTTTGCCTGTTCCCAGACCAACCTTCCCGAAGCATTGAACACTTCCAGCACAGCATTGCCCATGTTCTCCGCAAAATCAACCATGATGGTTCCGCTGCTGGGATTGGGGTAAATGCGGGATGATGAAGTAGCTTGTACATCATCTGCCGAGGTAACATTGTCAAGGGTAAAATTGGCCGTAATATGGTAATTACCCCCTGGCATTACAAAAAGATAGTCGGGTTTCCAGGTGAGCATCTCTCCGCCACTCGACCAATTGCTGAAGAAATAAGTGGTGTTGGCATAGGCTGTGATGCTTACGGCTTCACCTTCAATGTAAGGCCCCGCACCATAAACTTCGCCCGATTCAAAAGGAAATACAGATAATGTTAGATTATGCACATTTTCCTGCGCATCAAATACTTCGATCTTGTCAAGAGCTATACTTTTCCCTGCTTCACCAGTGTACTGAAACCCAAACCGGATAAGACCTTCATCAGCCAGTTCCTTAATGTTAACAACTGCTGGTATCCAGGTGTAGGTTGATGAGTTTCTGAAAAGTGGGCTTTCGGAGGTGTCCCAGATCCTGAAAAACGTATTTTCACTGTTGCTGGCATATACCGTTAGTTGACTGGTTTTATCCTCCATAACGGACCTGAAGTGGGCATTAAAATAGAAGCGCAATGCCGGTACTTCCAGATCGGAGATGTTGAATGTCGGGCTAAGCAGCCATTCATCAGATTGTTCTTCTCCGGCCCCTTCAACGAGCATCATATTTTCTCCCTCATGGGGTAAAATGGTGGTCTCTTCATCCACAACAAAAGAATTAGCGAGTATCCATCCGTTTTCAGCGGTGTTCTGTGTTAACCAGCATAGGGGTAATTCGTTGTCATTAAAAATTTCGCTAAATGGAAACACGGTGATCTGCTCGGGGCATTGCTCGCCCGGGAAAACGTAGGTACTGTTGGAAGGTCTGGACTCTGTAGTTCCATAAAGCGCGGTGACATAGTACCTCAAAAAAGGCTCGTTGACTTCCTCAATGTTATCGGTAAAAGAGAGTAATACCCCAGGTTCATTATCCATAGAGAATATCTGTTCATCATTTCTGTAAACTCTGTATCTGGTTACCAGATCTACCCATTCGTTTTTCGTGTTATAAATTTTATTAAGGGTAAATCCACTTTTCCCTTCGTTTTCATCATCAGGCAGAGGGGGATAATGGGTATCCTTTTCAATGTATACGCTGGTAAGATAAACATGTTGGTGAGAGCCGTTGCCCACCGGCTGCCAGTCGCTGGCATGTCCCGCATAGGAGAATGAATTTCCCTGGTTGGTGATGTTATATGCTGATGAGGGGTGGCCACTCATGTGTGAGGGTCTCACAGAAACATAAAACTTATCTTCAAATGTCAGAGGCGTATCCAGTTGATGAATAGCCTCCTCCAGGCTAACGGCTGCCATAACCGGGCTGGAGTACAAAAGATCCATACCGTTAGCACCATAGATACGGAAACTAAACTCTTCATTTTCCCAGGGATCGTTGGGGCTTTCCCTGAAAACATGAGCTATTTTGCTGATGGTAACAGGGTAGTTGTAGCCCAGTGCTGCCGCATCAAAAACAGTTGCCCTTTCGGGAGTACTGTCGTCTGATCCGGTAAAAGTAGTGGTGTAGCCGTACCAACCGGGATTGTTGGGGGCATGGCCGGGTTTCAGCCACGATATTTTCACTTCGTTTTCATTGAGTAGCTTTGAGGTAACAAATCCTGGCGAAGGGTTTGCTTCGATATTTGGGTCGTACCCCCTCACAAAGAAAAACCCTGTTTCCAGTGGATCCAGGAAAGGAGCAAGCCGGTGCATAGGATGGTCAAAATGACCGATCCAGTGAAAACTCAGCTTGCCGTAAACATTGGTTCCATTTAAATTGGTGCAGGTTGAAGAACCTCCTGAGAGGGTTCCCACGATCAATCCGTCCTGGTTAAACATGGGTGATCCGGAAGAGCCCCCCTGGGTTACGCTATGCCCGTTTTCGGTTTCAATAAAAGGGAACCGCCAGGCCGAATCATCAGCCATTACCTCTCCTGAGCTAAAGCTTCCTCCTCCCGAGGTTACATTTCCCATAAAAGTGGATATTTTCTTTGCATCACCTGATGGGTGATGGATCCCTACTCCCGACTCTGCCGGGATATCCAGGTTGTTCCAGCCGTTGTAATAGGGCCGCCATGCAAGAGGTGGGCGCTGATGAAGCAAAACCAGTTTGAAGTCAGAGCCTCCATCAAGGGGGCCACTGGAGATGAGCGTGCTACCGTACAAAACATTGTTTGCAGGATTGCCGGTATTATCGCACCCGGGCCGCTCAAAATTGAAATAAAACTGCCACAGGTTCATATCATCAGGGCTGGCGCTGCTACCGCAATGGTCAGCCGTAAGAAGGTAAGGGGTGCCATCATGGGCGGTGGTGTTGATCAGTGAACCTGAGCACCAGAACCAGCTATTGCCGGCACGCAACAGCAACCGGGCAATACCCCGTTTTTGCCGTTGCCATTGATCCCCTTCTGAGCAGTTGACGTTAATCATACACTCATCGGAGTTGCCCAGGCCTTTGCCCGTTGTGGTTGCAAGCCCATTTACCAGGTAGATGATCTCTGAGATGGAAAAGTGGGAATTGGTAAACTTTGGAACCCCCTCCTGGTACTTTTCACTGTATTCGATGATTACTCTTTCACCGGGAATGGCCTGAGCCGATAAAAGCTGCAACTCATTGTTATTTTTATGGGTAAAGGAGCCGATAAAAAAGTCCTTTTCTGGAGTATGGATAAAAAGCCGGGCATCAGGGGCCAGGTGATAGTTTTCAAACACCAGCCCAATGGAACTGGCCTTTTCTGCAGCTATTTCCATTCGCCATACCCACAAACTGTCACCCAGGTTGTACCACACTCCGGTCTCTTCCGGTGTGTAATGAACCTGTATGCTGAATCCGGCCCGCATGGCCTGCCCTGATGGGGTAACTTCCGTTAATATTTCATGGCGAAGATCTTTTTGGTAAGAAGTAAGTGTATGAAACATTTCAAAAGATCCGTCAGTTTTTTCAGGGAAAGCTGTTTTAAAGGAAACGGGCTCTCCTCCATGACTGATCTGTGATTGCAAGCTATCTGCAGAAGCAATAAGAAAAAAGACAATTGTAAAAGTGATCCATAAAAATGGAAACCTGGTAACATTCATGATGGGTAGTATTTATATAGATAAAACAGAAGATTACTTTTTTTGACAATACTAATAGTAAAGACAATTTATGTTCATCAAACCCTGATGAGCTTATAAAGGTTCAATGTTTTGAGAGCACCCTGAAAAGTCTTTTTTAACGCTATTGATAAAACATTACTTTGTAACTCGCATAAATTCAATAGGTTGCGAGCTCCCCCTCATAGGGGGATGGGGGGTATTGTACTTTTCGGAGTGGACTCATGTTTTTTAATTGATGATAAAGAGCAATAAACCATTGAACAACACCCCCGACTTCCCACTCCCGACTTCCCACCACTAAAAACAAGCAACTGCGCCGGCCAATCCATCACAAAGCCAAAATTACAATATTTTGGAGGAGCTTAACCCTTCAGCAATTGATTTTTAAAGCAGTTTGTGTTAAGATTGCATGAGTTTTGCCATGGTTCTTTTGTGCCATCACAAATTCTTTTGGGTTGTAAAATGCACAAAAACAGAAGGTTATTATAAATATTGATACTTTTCCAAAAAAAAACACATCAAATTTTTGGAATAAATAATTATTTCTATCTTTACACTCCAAAACATAATTAACAATCTTGATTTATTATCAACTAATAAATAAAATTTTTCATTAACTAAAACATT
>SLIL01000136.1 GCA_007135645.1 Bacteroidales bacterium | reverse complement strand
AGGGAGAAATCCACATTGGGGCTGATGTTGCTGCTCAATACAACGCCCCCGTTGGTGGTATAGGTATGGGAAAGGTTCTCCTGGTTATTGATCATTCCGGGCACACGGTTGTATGCCATGCCAGCAGTAAGGTTCATGTTGCTTCTGATAAATGCAAGGGGAAAACCGTAGTTGATCATGGAGCGCATATTGGTAAATCCGTCCAGGTTTTCGGGCCTTGAGAACTGTGCTCCCCGGGGCAACGGAAAGCCATTGGCGATAAGGGTGTCGCTGCGGGCAATGGTGGTTGCTGTTCCAATGTAATCGCTGGTAAAACTGCCGGAAAAAAATGCCGAAAAGGTACGGGAATTTTCAGGTTGGGTAAGATTATAGCGTGCCGAAAAGGAATGGCTTACGCTCTGCTCAAGGTCGGGGTTGCCACTTCTGAGCAGGAGGGGATTGGAATTATCAATCGTACTTTGCAGCTGGCTTACTGAAGGGGGAGAGGTGAAACTCCGGTAGTTGATCCTTAGCCGCTGATTCCTGGAAAAATTGTAGGTAAAATTGATGCGTGGAATAAAGGTTTCGTAAACATAACTGGTTTCTTCCTGCCGTGGGATCTGATGCAGCGAATTGAGACGGGCATGCTGCCAGGATACATGAGCCAGCAGATTGTACTTTTCGCCCCTGATGCGATATCCCATTCCCAGTCTGTTGGTGAGGTAACCATTGTTGATGTCGCTGGACAGATCTTCCTCAAAAACAGAGTAGGATTGGCTGATGATGTCCCAGCTGTTGGTCATTCTTTGAGAGTTGTTGTCAGACCAGGAAACATTGTACGAAAACTGAAGCATTCCCCTTTCGCCCAGGGGTTCGTTGTAGGTGGTCCCGGAGGAAAGGCTGTAACTTTCGGTGGAAGAGAGGGATTGCTGATCGGTGAGATCACTGGTAAATACGGGCCCCTCGTAAAATTCGCTTACAGCATCCAGAAAGCTGAGGTATTCGTTGTTGTTGAGGTTAACCGCAAAGTTGGTTGAAACAGATCGCCCCCGCTCGTTGATGCGTGCTCGGTAAAGGACGGAGTTATTGAATGAGTAGCCATCCCATTGCCTGTTGTTCCGGGTAACAGACTCGTTGGGGAGCTCATCACCAAAAAACATATTGGAAGCCAGGGAAAAGCTCTCGGAATGGGTGTCCTGAAACCGGAACCTGGGCCTTATCACCATGCTGTGATTTTCATTGATGGTATAATTGATGCGGGCGCTGAAGCGGTGATTCTGGTTGCGGCGTTCTGAGTTTCCTTCCTCAAAGTAGTGCTGTGAGGCATCTCCGTCAATAAAATACTGCCGGTCTGTTTGCTGCAGGGTCTCATTGCCCGAGAGGTTAAAAAAGTAACTGCCGTTTATATTCAGGTTGTCTCCCCATGCATCGGTATAGTTTACCCCAACAGAGTGTGTGGTATTGTTGCCGTTTTGTTGCCCAATCAGGAAGTCCCCACGATTTACCCCTCCGCCTCTTCTGCCTCTTCCCCTGCTTCCCGACGACATAAACCCTGACAGGTCTTCGCTGGAAAAATTCTGCTGGTTGATGTTGTTGCTCATCCCCAGGATAGAGATACGGCGCTGATCCATAAAGAGATTGGTAACAAGGCCTGCCTGGTAACGGTCGGCATCACCATATCCGGAATAAACCCTTCCAAACTGGCCACTTCTGCGATCGGCACGGGTTACGATATTGATGGTACGGATCCGTTCGCCATCATCAAAGCCGGTAAGCTGAGCCTGGTCACTGAGCTGGTCATAAACTTCAATCTGATCAATCATTTCTGCAGGCAGGTTTCTGAGTGCGATGGAAGGGTCATCCCCGAAAAATTCCTGCCCATCAACCAGCACCCGCTGTACGTCTTCTCCCTGGGCCCTCACTCCATCGCGATCCACTACAATGCCGGGCATGCGACGAATAAGGTCTTCGGTGCTGGCATCGGGGTTGACCTTGTAAGCACTGGCATTAAATGAGATGGTATCTCCCTGCTGTGTCACGGCAATGGTCTGCCCGGTAATGGTAACCTCCTCCAGCATCTCACCAGACATTTCAAGATACAGAGTTCCCATCCGGATTTCATCTTCAACAATTCTTATTTCCTGCTGATGCGGAATATATCCCAGATGAGTGGCAAACATCATGTACCTTCCGCGTGGTATGCTGAAATCAAACCGCCCCTCAGTATTGGTGGTGGTTCTGAAAACCCTGGTAGTGTCACGCATGTGCACAAATGTGATATGCACATTGGGAATTCCCTGCTGATCCTCCTTATCTTTAATTGTTGCGCTGATGCTTGCTTGTGATGGTTGATTGTCTTGTTGCTGCTGACGCCATCCCTGGCCACGTCCCTGACCGCCCTGTGCATAAGCAGCGGAGAATATCATTAAAAAAACGAATGAAAGCAAAAAGGCTTTTTGAATATACATAGGTGTCAAATATGTTCTTTTTTAGATAGATGAGGTTGCTTTTAAAAGTATTTGATTGATGATATTAAAAAAAACAGCCCTTGAAAACTCGCATAATTTTAACAGGTGGCGAGCTCCTCCTTTAAGGGAGATGGGGGGTATTATTCTTTTAAGAGCAGATCAAACTATTATTTGACAGCGATTGTATGCAAAGGTTTAAAATGAAAGAAGATATTTTAATCCTTGTCTCCAATTACAACAAAAGGTTAAGTTTGCTATAATAATTTTCCCCTTGCTTTTGAAATGTTATTTTTGCAGACAGAAAAAATTCACCCAAACATTTGTAACCATATATTTGAAACCAAATTTCCCCCATCATGATCAAAACCTACTCTTTTACCCTGCTTTTCTGGATACTATTTTTCACCATACCCGTTCATGCCCAGTTTCTTGAGGATTTTGAGCAGGGCACCAAAAATTTTTACGCCGAAGCCCAGGAAGAACTTGTAACGGGCACCTGGACTTTTAACGATGCCCTGATCGGTAGCACTGCTTCCGACCGTAAAAACGGGCTCAGGGCTGCCCGCCTGCGCGACGGATTTATTCGAATGGATTTTGATCATCCCAACGGGATCCATGAAGTCAAATTTTTCGCGGCCAACTTTGGTTCCGACACCGGAGGCAATATCGAGGTGAGCTATTCGGACGATGGAGGCCAGAGCTGGATAGTAACAGGAGAAACCGGCGCCCTTTCTGATCAGTTGGAGCAATTTACCTTTACCGTGAACGTGGAGGGTGATGTCAGGCTCCGCTTTTCGAGGAAATCAGGAAACAGGGTAAACATCGACGACGTTCTGATCACCGATTATGTGGACCTGACCCAGGAGCCACGGGTGATACTGTTCATCAACAATACAGAATTTGCTGCCGGTAACACCTTTGATTTTGGGTTGAATACAGGGCAGGCCACGGCAACCCTTCAGCTTCAGAACGGAGGACTTGAAGACCTGGAGATCAGTGCCATCACCACAGAAGGCGAAGGATTTTCTGTGGAGGCTGATGTACCCTTCACCCTGGCAAGCATGGAATATGTTACTTTAACCCTCAATTATGAATCGGATATTCCCGGAGAAAAAACGGGAAGCCTTGCCATACATTCCAACGATCCTGAAAACAATCCCTTTACGGTAAACCTGGCAGCCGAAACGCTGGATGCCAGCCAGCCCATACCCATCAGCGAGGCCCGGAAACTACCCCTGGGGACCCAGGTAACGGTAACAGGTTGGGTGACCGTGGCAGACCAGTTTGCCGGCCCTGTTTATTTGCAGGATCAGACAGGAGGAATCGCCTGGTACAACGGTGCGATCATGCGCGATCAATGGCTGGTTGGCGCTATAGTAGGAGACTCCATTATGGTAAGTGGCGAGATCGGCCATTTCAACAACCTGCTGCAGATTGTTAACGATACCGGTTTTGAGGTGTTTCCCGAATCCAATACGATACAGGAACCACTGGACATCACCCTTCAGCATCTGAACAGTGGCGATTATGAAGGGTGGCTGATACGGATCACCGACCTGGAGTTTGAGGATGATGGCATTTTTTCCGGAGGAACCAACTACACGATTAATGACCCTACAGGTGATGGGCAACTGAGGGTGGACAACTTCACCAACATCCCCGGCACCGCCATTCCCAACAGTGGATCCGAAGTTACCGGAGTTGCCGGACGTTTCCAGCAAACCCATCAGCTGTTGCCAAGATTTGTACAGGATATTATCGTATTGTCGGGCCCGGTAATTACCAGTACGCCCCCCTTTGAAACGGCAGCAACCCCAGGCAGCATTACCTTTGAGTGGGAAACCATGCTGGCAGGCCATTCGGAGGTTTGTTACGGGCTTACCCCTGCCCTGGAGCTGGGGTGCATCTCGTATACTGAACATAACACCCAGCACAGTGTCACCCTTACCGATCTTCTTCCTGCTACCCGATACCGGGTGCAGTTGCGCTCAGCCTTTGATGCCGATACCAGTATCACCTCCGTTTCCTTTGCTTCTACAGGATCGCCTGCCGGGACTACCGGTGAACTCCTGGTCTTTTTCAACAAGGATGTGGCCCATGAGCTTGCCACCTTCAGGGAAGCCGACCAAAATATTGATTTCTCGGAGAAACTTATTGAATACATTCAAATGGCCGAAGAAACGGCAGAATTTGCCTTTTACAACATTAGTGGCACCGTTGGAGGTACTGTAACCAACGAAATTATTGATGCCCACAATCGCGGTGTGGATGTGCGGGTGATTGTTTCGGGACATACCGGCACTACCAACCACCTTGTAACCGTTCTTACCAATGCAGGGGT
>SLIL01000286.1 GCA_007135645.1 Bacteroidales bacterium | reverse complement strand
CCGATGCTTCTGAGCAACGTTTATACGAGCTTATCTGGAAACGTACCCTTGCTTCACAAATGAGCGATGCCTTACTGGAAAAAACCAACGTAACCATAGGAATTACCACCACCGAAGAAAATTTCATTGCCAGCGGTGAGGTACTTAAGTTTGATGGTTTTCTGAAAGTCTACCTGGAGTCAACTGACGATGAAGATGAAGATGTGCAGGAAGGAATTCTGCCACCCCTCAAGGTAAAGCAGGAGCTGCAGATGGATGAGATCGTGGCACAGGAAAGATTCTCCAAACATCCACCAAGGTACACGGAAGCCAGCCTGGTAAAAAAACTCGAAGAGCTGGGCATTGGGCGACCATCTACCTATGCACCCACTATTTCTACCATTCAGAAAAGAGAATATGTGGTAAAAGAAAACCGCGAGGGAGAAAAAAGAGCCTATGACCACCTGGTGCTGAAAAGCAACACCATAAAAGAAGAGCGCAAAACCGAAATCACCGGAACCGAAAAGAATAAATTATTCCCAACCGATATTGGCACGGTGGTAAACAGTTTTTTGCTGGAGTATTTTGACCAGATCATGGATTACAACTTTACGGCCAGTGTAGAAAAGGAGTTTGATGAGATAGCCCAGGGGCTGAAAGAATGGACAAAAGTGATCCATGAGTTTTATCATCCTTTCCACGACAAAGTGGAACATACCCTACAAACCTCAGAAAAATTCAGTGGAGAAAGGCAACTGGGCACAGACCCCAAAACAGGAAAAGATGTAATCGCGCGCATAGGAAGGTTTGGCCCCATGATACAGATCGGCCATGCAGAAGATGAAGAAAAACCTTTGTTTGCCGGTTTAAGAAAAGATCAAAGCCTTGAAACCATTACCCTGGAAGAAGCTCTTGACCTGTTTAAACTGCCCAGGAAAGTTGGTCAATACGAAAACAAGGAAGTGGTAGCCGCGGTAGGAAGATTTGGCCCTTACCTGCGTCATGATTCCAAATTCTATTCGCTTCCCAAAACCGATGACCCTCTCACTGTTGAGCTGGATCGGGCCATTGAAGTGATAGAAGAAAAAAGAGAAAAAGACAGACAGAAAGTAATCAGGGAATTCAGCGAAAATGAGAATATAAAAATTCTCAGGGGGCGCTGGGGTGCCTATCTGAGCGCTGATGGCAACAATTATAAAATACCAAAAGGGACAGATCCTGAAAAATTATCCCTGGAAGATTGTCTGAATATTATTAAAAAAGAAGGAACCTCCGGAACCAAATCACGTACAACACGAAAAAAGGCAACAAGCAAGAAAAAAAAATAATCTCATAATTTCTGTATATGGAAATTGCTGACTTTTTCGTTCCCGTTGAGTTCCAGAAGATCAATTTTTCTGAAAAATCCCACCCGCTGTTATTGGGTAACAAGATCACCAGCCATTCGGCAGAAGAAGGATTCCCTTCTTTAGAAGATGCCGATATTGCCCTCATTGGAGTAAAGGAGGATCGTAATGCGCCTGATAATCAGGGTTGTGCCTATGCACCCGATTACGTCAGAAAATATCTGTACAATTTGTATCAGGGCCCTTACAATCTGAAACTCATTGATCTGGGCAACATCAAACAGGGTGAAACCACCGAAGACACTTATTTTGCAGTAAAAACAGTAGCGGCAACACTGCTTGAAAAAAAGATCGTTCCAATGATCATTGGTGGTAGTCAGGACTTAACCTATGCAAATTACAGGGCATATGAATCGCTGGGACAGATCATCAATATCGTTAGCATTGATGCATCCTTTGACCTGGGACTAAACGAAGAAAAGATCAATAACCACAACTACCTTAATAAAATCCTTACCCATCAGCCAAACTTTCTGTTTAACTATACCAATATCGGATACCAGACCTATTTTGTTGATCAGGATGCCATTGAACTGATGCATAAGCTGCATTTTGATGTGCATCGCCTGGGGCTGGTGCGAAAAAATCTTGAAGAAGTAGAGCCCATTGTTCGCAATGCAGATCTGCTTAGCTTCGATATGGGCAGCATCAGGCAAAGTGATGCACCGGCCAATGCGCAGGCTTCGCCCAATGGATTCTATGGTGAGGAGGCCTGCCAGATCATCAGGTATGCCGGCCTTAGCGATAAACTTTCTTCCATAGGTTTTTATGAGTTAAATCCAGCCTTTGACAACGGAGGACAAACGGCACACCTTACCGCACAAATGATCTGGTACTTCCTTGAGGGCTTCTACCATCGCAAAAACGATTTCCCTGACCGAAAGCGAAAAGATTCCGGCTCGTATATAAAATATGTGGTCTCCATGAAAGAATTTCAGAATGAAATTATTTTCTACAAGAGCAAGGTGAGTGATCGCTGGTGGATGGAAGTGCCCTGCCAGGGACTTCAAACGAAATACGAAAGGCAATTTCTTGTCCCCTGTTCCTACAAAGATTACCAGGATGCCTGCCAGGAAGAATTGCCCGAAAAATGGTGGCAGGTTTATCAAAAATTTCTCTAACTATTTGGAGTTTTAATAGATTTATTCAGCTTCCTTAACATATAAAGCTGATAAAATACAAAGTTCTGCTATTGTCCTTTACGGATCAATACTGCAGTATTTCAATGAAAAATTGTACTTTTATCATCAACCGAAATCATTACGGTTTTTTTCTTCGGTTAAAAAACAAGTAGAATTACGGATAAGCAACTCTTTGATAGTATTTATATTTGTAGTGCCAAAAACCACGCGGATAAAAACATAACCTCGTGATTTTCAGAATGATCTTTGATATAATGGTTTCAAAAACTTATTAACACCGCGTTGTTGATAACAAAATTAGTTGTATTTTTACGCCCCGAAAATCGCACCCTTTGGAGGGTTTCTAAAAAAAAGCCTGTTCATTCAATTTTTTGAACAGATTTGCGTTTGAGAATAATGTAAACAAAAAACAACTTCAATGAAAAAAAGCACCATCGCCATATTTGTTTTGTTATATGTAATTTATAGCGATGATGTATACGGGCAGCAGGAACCCCAGTTTAGCCATAACATGTTTAACAACATGGCTATCAATCCCGGATTTGCAGGCTTAAGAAATGCTATCTGTGCAACAGCAATTGCACGACAGCAGTGGGTAGGGTTCAGAGATGAAGAAAGAAACAGGGTAAACCCTGAGACCTATTCATTCACTGTTGATGCACCCATCCGGTTGATACGGGGAGGACTTGCCCTTGGATTTTTGCAGGATCAGCTTGGTTTTGAGACTGCCCTTGGCGTTAAGCTGGCATATGCCTATCATCACAACCTTGGACTGGGCAAGCTGGGAATAGGAGCCCAGATCGGTTTCCTTGACAAGAGGTTTGATTTTGGAGGCTTTAACCCGATTCAGGATGGTGATCCTGCATTGCAGGGGGCTTCAGGAGAAGAATCTAGGATGATGATCGATGGTGCTTTGGGTGTATTTTACAAACTGGAAGATGATTTATGGGCCGGGATATCGGTCAGTCAACTTACACAGACAAGAAGGGAAATTGCCAACGCAGATTATCAGCAAAGAAGACATCTTTATCTTACTGCAGGATATAATTACACGCTGCCATCGAATACCGCATTCGTGTTGAGTCCTTCAGTACTGTTCAAAACAGACCTGGGTTCCATCCAGACAGATTTTAATACCCTGGTTACTTACCGGGAGCGATTTTGGGGAGGACTCAGTTACAGAATACAAGATGCCGCGGTAGTGTTTTTGGGACTAACATTCGAACAGATTAGTATAGGATATTCGTATGACATAACCCTTTCTCCCCTGGGAAGAAGCGGAAGAAGCTGGGGAAGCCACGAACTCCTTGTAACCTATAGTTTTGATCTGGATATAGAAAGAATACAAAAAACCCAGAGAAATATCAGGTTTTTATAATTGAATGAATTTGTAAATAGAATTGTAACCTAAAACGACATTGTTCGTTTACTAAGAGTAGAAAACCAGAGAAATATTATTTTATAGTGGTCATAAAATCAGGAATTAACATGAAAAGGTTAATAGTAATTGCATCATTAGTTTTATTGATAACCAGTTGTGACCGAGCAGGCCGTGGTCATTTAACAGGTGTTCAGAATCGTCCGGACGGTTTTTATGCTGATCCTCCTGGAATGGTTTATATCCCGATGGGAAGTTTTAATATGGGACCCTCTGATCAGGATATTGCCTATTCGCAGAACGCGATAACCAAAACTGTTTCACTTCCGGCTTTTTATATGGATGAAACAGAGATTACCAACAATCAATACAGGCAATTTGTGTATTGGGTAAGAGACTCTCTTGCTCACCTGCTGCTGGCTGATATTGATGAGGACCATCTTATCCTGATGGACGAATTTGGCATGGATCTGGACCCGCCATTGATCAACTGGCGCCAGAGAATCCGCTGGGATGGTGAAGAAGAGCGTGAAATCCTGGAGGAGTTATTCCTTCCTGAGCATGAAAGGTTCTTCAGAAGAAGAGAAATTGATTCCCGTAAGCTTATTTACCGCTATCATATCATTGACCTGAACCGTGCAGCCAGGCTTTCTGAAAGGGATACTCCACGAAACGAATTCGTTATGGAATACGAAACCCACATTTATCCTGATACACTTACCTGGATCCGTGACTTCAGTTATTCGTATAACGAGCCCATGACACAATATTATTTCTGGCACCCTACCTATGACCATTATCCTGTAGTTGGTGTCAACTGGTTGCAGGCAAGAGCATTTACCATTTGGAGAACCCAATATCTCAACAACTACCTTTCTAACCGCGACAGGCCATTTGCACAGGAATTCAGGCTGCCCACAGAAGCAGAATGGGAATACGCTGCACGTGGTGGTCTCGACCTGAACCCCTTCCCATGGGGAGGCCCCTATACCCGCAACATTGATGGTTGCTTCCTGGCAAACTTCAAACCCCTCAGAGGAAATTATGTTGACGATGGTGGATTCCAGACAGTTATAGTTGGCCACTATCCGCCCAATGATTATGGGTTATATGATATGGCAGGAAATGTTTCGGAATGGACAATTAATGCATGGGATGAATCGTTCTATATCTTTGGACACGACATGAATATGCACTACCATTATGAAGCACAACCTGATGATCCTATTACCCTGAAGAGAAAAGCAGTAAGAGGCGGGTCATGGAAAGATGTTGGGTTCATGCTGCAGGTAAGCACCCGTGGCTATGAATATCAGGATACTGCCAAGTCGTACCTCGGATTCAGGTGTGTACAAACCTATCCAGGAAGAGACAGGGGTGACGGACGTGGTGCTTCCAATGTATATTAATCCACAAGAACCAAATCAATAGAGAATTCATTTTTTCATCACATTAACATATACATAAGTTTATGAAATTTGCACAAACCAAAGCCTTTAAGAATTTTATGTCCAAGCTGTATGGCTGGGGGGCTGCGCTGGTAATCCTTGGAGCGTTGTTTAAAATTCAGCACTATCCTGGTGCAGGTATCATGCTTGTAGTAGGGCTTGGCACCGAAGCACTCATATTTTTCTTCTCTGCTTTCGAAAAACCCCATGAAGAACCCGACTGGACCCTGGTATATCCTGAGTTAGGCGGCATTGAAGGGGATGAGCAATCCGGTGGTCGCAGGGATGCCCTTGCACGCACAAACGGAGGGGGAACCACTAATGTACAAAGTATATCCCTCTCTTCTAATCTTGACAAAATGCTGGAAGAAGCCAATATTGGGCCCGAACTGATTGAAAATCTCAGTGCAGGGTTAAAGAATCTGAGTGATAATGCAGCCAGGTTGGCAGATATTTCCAATGCAGCTGTAGCCACACAAGGGTACATTCAAAACATGGAAACAGCATCTCAATCAGTACTGGAACTTTCGCAATCCTATAAAAACACCAACGAATATCTGAAGCACGATCTTTCTCTTGCTGAAGAATATGCAGGGAGTTTGAAAAATGCTGTCAGCTCCATGAATCAGCTCAGCGATACTTATAAAGTGACCGCTGACACCGCCAAGGAGCAGCTTGACTTGTCTCAGCAATACAACGAAAGTATCAAGCAGATCACCGGATTCACCAATCAGTTGGCAGCCAATTACAGCCATAGTTCTGAATTGCTGGTAAAAACTGTTGAAGCATTGGAAGACTCTGCAAACAGAGGTGAGAAGTATTCTGAGCAGCTCTTGAAAACTGCACAGAACCTTGAGGCACTCAATGCAGTATACGAACTGCAATTGCAGGCATCAGATCAGCAATATCAAGCTACCGACAAAATTAAGGAAGCAGCTTCCAGCCTGGTTGAAAACCTGAACCAATCTGCCAATGGTACAAAAGAATACCAGCAGCAAATGGAATCTCTTAACAAAAACATTGCTTCACTTAACAGTGTATATGGCAACATGCTTTCAGCCATGAATTTCAATGTTTCAAGATAAGAATATTAGAACATTCAAAAAATTTCGGCTCACAGCCTTTGCAAAAAAGATAATCAATAAGTAAGATGCAAAGGCATCACCAAGATTAGTTAGTAAACATTTCAGATATAGAATTATATGGCAGGTGGAAAACAAACCCCGCGGCAAAAGTTAATTGGTATGATGTACCTGGTGTTAACAGCACTTCTGGCCCTCAACGTATCGGTGGAGGTTTTGGATGCTTTCGTTATGGTAGACCAGGGACTTCAGCAAACCAACAGAAACTTTGAACGTAACCTGGAGTTGCTCTACAGTTCATTTGATGAGCAACTTGCAGACAACCCGGCCAGGGTGCAGGAGTATTATGATAAAGCAACTGAAGCCAGAAGGTTGGCAGATGAACTGGCAGGTTTTATCCTCACTACCAGGGCAGAGATGATCGCCAGGGTAGATAAAATAACGTTTGAAGAAGCTGATACCCTCAACCTCATTGACATGAAGGCCAAGGATAACTATAGTGCTTCATCAAGATTCTGGATGATCGAAGGACCCGATGGCACTGCGCCTCCAGCCGGAGTTGCCGGTGGATCAGGCACCAGGGGATATATTCTTCGTGAAAGAATTGAAGATTTCAAAACTGCCCTTAGAGAGTTACTTCCCCGGCCTGCTGCCCTTGAGCTTGGGTTGGATACAGAAGGCCCGTTTTTCGATAAAGCAGGGAATGAAGTTTCCTGGCATGCAGCCATGTTTGACAGGCAAATTCCTGTTGCAGCTGCAACCAACCTTAGCCGGTTAGTTACCGAGGTGCGCAATGCAGAATTTGATGTAGTAAGGGCACTATACGAAGCTATTGGTGCGGGTACATTTACCTTTGACCAGGTAACGGCCAGAGTGTTGCCTAAAAGCCAGATTGTGCTGCAGGGTGATGTGTTTGAAGCCGATGTGTTGGTGGCTGCCTACGACTCACAACAATTACCCCAGGTTATTATGGGGGGAAGGGTGCTTGAAGGAAACACCATCAGAATTCCCGCCACAAATGAAGGTATTCAAACTTACAGTGGTATGGTTCGGATCATGGGACCTGACGGACCCAAGGAAGAAACTTTCTCAGGAGAGTTTATCGTTCAACGGCCTGCTGCTACGGTAAGTGCTGATGCGATGAACGTATTTTATATGGGTGTGGATAATCCTGTATCGATTTCGGTTCCCGGCATTCCCACCAACATGCTTGAACCCACCATCAGTGGCAGGGGCAACAGGCTAACACGGGTGCCTGGTGGCAATTATATCGTAAGATTAAGTACCGACCATAATGTCAATGAGCCTGTTACTATTACAGCAAATGCAAGGCTTGACGGACAGGTCAGAAATATGGGACAGGCCAGTTTCAGGGTAAGGACCATTCCTGATCCACATCCTGAGATTGCAGGACAATCAGAAGGGAATATTCCCCGCGACATTCTTGCAGGCTCACCCATTATCCCTCGCATGCGCGATTTCGATTTCCAGATGGATTTCCGCATTACCTCATTCACGATGAACACCACCATTGCCGGTGAGTTTATCGAACATCGTTCAAACTCTAACATGCAGACTCAGGTTATGGAGGATCTTATCAGACGTGCCACAAGAGGCCAGCGCTTTACCTTCCAGGATATAAGGGCCATTGGCGACGACGGCAGAGAAAGAAGACTTCCTCCCATGGTATTCAGAATTCAATAACAAAAAAAATATTTGGAGGTTTAGCTATGACCAAATTAAGAATTTCATTCGCTTTTGCTATCGTAACACTGCTTCTTGGAAGCTCTGCTTACAGCCAGGTGCTCGAAGGTGCCACACCACCTAACGGGTTCTATGAAAAAATATGGATCGAAGAAAAACGACCCATTCCGCTTGCCTTTGTAAGAGAAGCAGACGTACTCTGGTCAAAAAGAGTATGGCAGGTTATCGATCTGAGAGAAAGGATCAATCATCCCCTCTACTTCCCTACCACAACTATCGACGACAGGCAAAGCCTTATGCAGGTATTGCTGTCAGCGGTAAATGAGGGATCTATTCAGGCATTTCAGGATGATGAATTTACCCTGACATTTACTCCTGAAGAAATACGAACACAGTATTCAAGGGAAGAAACCAGAACATTGACCAGGCCTGAACCTCCTTATGAGGAGTATGATACAACCTTTGTTATCCCGCTCAGACCTGAAGATGTAACTAAATACAGGATCAAAGAGGAGTGGTTCTTTGATAGCAGAAGATCTGTGCTGGATGTACGCATCCTGGGTATCTGCCCCGTGAGAGAAAGAATTGACCCTGAAACAGGTGAAAGCCTGGGAGACCAGACCCTGTTCTGGGTATACTTCCCTGAAGCCCGTAATATTCTTGTGAATGCTGAAGTTTTTAACCGCAATAACGATGCCCAGAGGATGTCATTTGATGACTTGTTCCTGCGCAGAATGTTTAACAGCTATATTTACAAGGAGTCTAATGTTTATGACAGGCTTATCAACCAATACTTCGAAAACGGACTGGATCAGCTTCTTGAAGCCGAAAGGATAAGAACTGAGATCAGGAATTATGAGCTCGACCTTTGGGAATACTAAACCTTTTCATATTCACTTTTCCACTATAAAAAACAGGGTGACTTTTTAAATCACCCTGTTTTTTTTATATCATCTTTCCGGGATCCACCCATTGGTCAAATTCTTCTTCAGAAAGCAATCCTGACTCTATGGCCGACTGCTTAAGGGTGAGGTTCTCTTCATGGGCCCGTTTGGCAATTTTGGCTGCATTATCATACCCGATATGAGGGTTAAGGGCTGTAACCAGCATGAGTGAATTAGACAAATGATTATCGATGTTGTGTTTTATGGCCTGTATCCCTTCCACACAATTTACCCTGAAAGATACCGATGCATCAGCCAGTAATCTGGCAGCCTGCAGCAGATTGTAAATCATGACTGGCTTAAAGACATTGAGTTGAAAATGCCCGTTCATTCCCCCAACTGTTATGGCAGCATCATTTCCAATAACCTGAGCTGCAACCATGGTCATGGCCTCCGACTGGGTGGGATTTACTTTTCCGGGCATTATGGATGATCCCGGCTCATTGGCTGGCAGGGCAAGTTCTCCCAATCCGCAACGGGGGCCAGACCCCAGGAATCGGATATCATTGGCAATCTTCATCAGGGATACTGCAATTTGCTTTAAAGCACCGCTGGCTTCTACAATGGCGTCGTGGGCAGAGAGGGCTTCAAACTTATTGGGTGCAGTAATAAAAGGCAGGCCGGTAAGGCTTGCGATCTCTTCAGCAACAACTTTATCAAACCCTTTGGGCGCATTGATCCCGGTACCCACCGCGGTGCCGCCGAGGGCCAGTTCGCGCAAATGGTCGAGGGTATGGGTGAGTGCCTTTAACCCATGCTCCAGTTGTGATACGTAGCCAGAGAACTCCTGCCCCAGGGTAAGTGGAGTGGCATCCATAAGATGGGTACGCCCGATCTTTACAATTTCGGCAAATTCGTCCGACTTTTGCTGCAGTGCATCTTTGAGAGCGACAAGAGAAGGAATGGTACTTCCGGTAATTAATTTGTATGCCGAAATATGCATGGCAGTGGGGAAGGTATCATTGGAAGACTGGGATTTATTCACATGATCATTGGGGTGTACTTTCTTTTCTGCATCTTCGAGACTTCCTCCCATGATCACATGTGCCCGGTTGGCAATTACCTCATTCAAATTCATGTTAGACTGGGTGCCTGAACCGGTTTGCCAGACAACAAGAGGAAAATTATCATTGAGCTTTTTATCCAGGATCTCATCGCAGGCCTGCACAATGGATGCGGCAATATCGGGTTTAAGTACCCCCAGTTTCTGGTTGGTTATGGCACAAGCCTTTTTCAGAATGGCAAATGCCTCAATGATCTCCTCAGGCATTTTTTCCCTGCCAATTTTAAAATTCTCAATGGACCTTTGCGTTTGTGCTCCCCAGTATTTGTCTGCCGGCACTTCTACCGGCCCCAGTGAGTCTTTTTCTATGCGTTTACTCATACAATGATTTGCTTTTTCAGGTTGTCAATTACGTTTAATTACATTATTAAACCAGACAGGATTTTATTTGGTTCATTTGCTTTTATATTTATGCAGATTTTCCCAAATCCATTATTGAATCCACTCCGAAAAGTACAATACCCCCCATCCCCCTAAGAGGGGGAGTTCGCAACCTATTGAATTTATGCAAGTTATCAATTACTGTTTTTTCAATAGTGTTAAAAAAGGACTCTTCGAAGCGTACTCAATATTTGATCAATAAGCGTATCTTTGCACAAAAATTATTCATTCCCATGGAAACAAACAGACAAAAACGGATCAATAAACAATTGCAAAAGGACCTTGGGGAGATATTCCAGAAAGAATCCCCTAACCTGTTTCTCCGTGCGATGATCACCGTAACCCAGGTGAGGGTAACCGCTGATCTTTCCATTGCAAAGGTATATCTTAGTATTTTCGGAGCTGACAAAGAAAAAATCATTAACCTGGTTAAAATGAATGCAGGAGAAATAAGAAAACAACTGGGAATGCGGGTAAAGAATCAATTAAGACAGGTTCCGCAATTGCAGTTTTTCGTAGATGACAGCCTGGATTACATTGAGAACATTGAAAACCTTATCAAATAAGAAACCAGGCTCATGAAGTATGACCCCATAAAAGCCCGCCTTGGCAAAGTATTTAACAAGAGCATTTTTCTGAGAAAGGTTTTCTATTCGTTGCTTGATCTTTTGCTCTTAAGAGCATGGCACATCCACTATCACCTAAGAGGTTTTTTTGCTGAAAAAGACAAACAATCACCTGCAACGGTTCTGGATGCCGGAAGTGGATTTGGCCAGTATAGCTGGTATATAGCCGGAAAAAGACCCCAATGGGAGATTCATGGCATCGAGCTTAAAGAAGAACAGGTTGCCGACTGCAATGCATTTTTCAATAAAGCAGGCAAAAAGAATGTTTCATTCTTTACAGGTGATCTTACACGGTATGTGAACCCGGATAATTATGACCTTATTCTTTCTATCGATGTTATGGAGCACATCGAGGAAGACGTTAAAGTTTTTGAAAATTTTTATAAGTCCATGAAAAAAGGAGGGATGTTGCTCATAAGCACCCCTTCGGATCAGGGTGGCTCAGGGGTAGAGCATGAGCATGATACTTCTTTCATCGAAGAGCATGTGAGGGATGGTTACGGGAAAGAGGAAATTGAGAACAAGCTCAGGTCAGCGGGTTTCACAACCATTGAAGTGCTTTATTCTTATGGCAAAACCGGAAGCTTGTCATGGAAACTTTCCATGAAATACCCTATCCTGATGCTTGGGGCATCGTGGCTTTTTATCCTTTTGCTCCCTTTGTATTACCTGCTGGTTTTCCCGTTTTGTTATGTGCTGAATTATCTGGATGTAAGGAAAAGGCACAATAAAGGCACCGGACTTATTGTTAAAGTTATAAAGTAATACCCATATTCAATCATACTTTGAACTTTCCCTTTTACATAGCCCGCAGGTATTTATTTGCCAAAAAATCTCAAACAGCTGTTAACGTGCTGTCGGTGGTGGCTGTAGTGGGAGTTGCAGTGGGTACCATGGCACTGGTAATCGTTTTGTCTGTTTTTAATGGGTTTGAGAAGTTGATCCTTTCGCTGTTTAACGCTTTCAATCCCGATATGGAAGTCCGCCTTGTTGAAGGCAAAACATTTAATATCAATGATTTTCCGGTGGATGAGATCAGGAGTTTGCCGGGTGTTTTGTACCTGGGTGAAATTTACGAAGAAACTGCCCTGATCACTTATCGCGATCAGCAGCACATTATTACTTTGCGCGGGGTTGATGAGAATTACACCCATATTACAGGCCTTGACACCATGCTCAGAGAAGGAAGTTTTGAACTGTATACAGGAGATTCCAGAAACCTGATCCTGGGTCAGGGAGTTGCTCTTATGCTCAATGCCGGCATACATGATTATCTTAACCCATTTAATATTTATGTGCCGCGCAGGGGGCGTACTATCGGCATATTGCCTGCACAAGCCTTCAATGCCAGCTCCAATTATGCGGCCGGTATTTTTGCAGTACAACCTGAGTTTGATATGGAATATGTGATTGCTCCCATTTCATTGTTGCGCTTCCTTACACAACATGAAGACAGGGTTACTTCGGTAATGATCTCTGCAGAACCCGGTGCAAACCTCAGGCAATTGCAACGAGAAATAGCCCGTGTGGCGGGTGATGATTTTGTGGTAAGGAACCGGTTTCAGCAGGAGGAGTTCCTTTATAAGGTTATGCGCACAGAAAAATGGGCCATTTTCTTCATCCTGAGCTTCATAATGGTTATTGCAGCATTTAATATTACCGGAAGCCTTACCATGCTTGTCCTGGAAAAGAGAAAGGACATCCGCATCCTCTGGAGTATGGGCTGTACCATGAAAAGAATAAAGCGGATATTCCTTTTCGAAGGGTTGATGATTGGCATCGGAGGTGCTGTTGCCGGCATTGTTCTGGGGGCTGCCATTGCCTGGATTCAGGTTCAGTATGGGATTATCGGGATACAGGCAGAAGGAACATTTATTATAGACGCCTACCCGGTAGCAATTAACCTTTATGATTTTGTACTGGTATTCTTTACAGTTTCTCTGATCGGGTTTGCCGCATCCATTCCCCCGGTTCAGAAAATAAAATCATTTCTTCATAATAATGAGTAAAAGGACCTGGAATCTGCATGAATCAGAACGATTATTTTTAATCAGCCCTGTTTTGTTGATAAGTTGCCAAACCTTTGCTAACCTCTTTTAGTCCAGATCGCATTAAAACATTTAGATGATTTAATTTTAATTTTTGCCTTTAAAGCAATATTTTAGTAATTTTGTATTCAAATCAAAATACACAACAAAAGTCTGATCAGTTTTAAATGTTTTTTTCCTTTCCCTGGTTTTCTTTCATAAAAAATAACCTCAAAGTATTTTTTAGTATAAAAAGGCTCTTCATACTTGATTTGAAAAGCACTTTAAGGAAATCTTTTCCCTGAATCAGGGTAAAGTAATTATAACTTGTCATAGATTTTATCAGATTTTTTATCAATCATCAAAAACCAATCTAAATTATTACACATGAGAAGAGTGTTACTGTTTATGAAAAAAGGGGGGAGCCTGTTTTTCTTAAATTATCTTGGAGTTTTTCTTTTTGTAGTGGTTGCAACTCAATTAATGGGTCAGTCATCCATTCAACTTGAAGCAGAGAGGACATCCACACATTTGCAGGAAAGCAATTTGCAGACCATGAGGGTGAGCTATTCCTTTGACGAGATCCGTTCTGTTGAAGTAAAGACCGATCAGGGAAACTTCAGCGAACTGATGTTTCACAATGCCTATTCGGTAGGTGAACTTGGCACCCCGCGTTTACCCGCGGCCAAAAACCTTATAGAGATCCCTTTCGGTGCATCTGCAGAGATCCAGGTAAAATCTTACACGGTGAAGGAGTATTACCTTCCTGACTTTGGCATCAAGAACCCCCTTATGCCAGTTCAGCCCTCCATGAGAAAAGATCAGGAGCTGAAAGATGTGCCTTTTGAGTTTAAAGCAGAGGCCTACTCAGCAAAATCTTTCAGTGAGGTAGAAATTGCAGAGCTGGAAGTGCTGGGTGTAATGAGAGGGATGCGCCTTGCCCGCCTGGTAGTTGCACCGGTAAGATATAACCCTTCTGAAAATACCATCCAGGTATTCAATGATATCGAGATAGAGGTTACATTTAAAGATGCCGATATTGCATTAACCAACTACATAAAAGCCTCTACCTGGTCCCCTTATTTTGATGTACTTTATGGTAGTATACTCAATCCATTAATGTCAGGCGACATTTTCGACGATCATCCCGATCTTACCAAAAACCCCATAAAAATGCTCATTGTGAGCCATCGCGATTTTGAAGAAACACTTCAACCCTATGTTGAATGGAAAACGCAGATGGGCTTTTTTGTGCAGGTGGATTATACCGATGAAATCGGAACAACGGCTGCAGCTATTCAATCACATATTCATGGCGTTTACAATGCCGCTACCCCCGAAGATCCTGCACCAACCTTTGTAATTCTGGTAGGTGATGGTTCTAAAGTCCCTGCTTCGGCAATAGGCTCTTCCACCAATGTTGTCAGTGACCTTTATTATGCATCTGTTGACGGTGACTACTTTCCTGAAATGTATCATGGGCGACTTTCTGCCCGCAACGTGCAGGAATTACAGAATCAGATTGATAAAATTCTGTATTATGAACGATATGAATTTGAGGATCCTTCCTATCTTGATGATGTAACCCTTATTGCCGGCCAGGATGGATACTGGAACCCCCGCATCGGGCAGCCTACAGTGCATTATGGAACAGAGAACTACTTTAATGCCGCCCATGGATTTAACAATGTTAACACCTACCTCACCTCTTACACGGGTTGTTACGATGAAGAACGCATAGCAGTAAGCCTTATTAACTTCACAGCACACTGCTCATCTACCGCCTGGGCCGGCCCTTATCTGTATGCAACGGATATTCACAACATGACCAACAACGGGAGATATCCCCTCGCTGTAGGCAACTGCTGCCAGAGCTCGCTTTTCAGCCACCCCGAGAGTATCGGAGAGGCATGGGTAAGGGCAGCCAACAAAGGCGCTGTGGCTTATGTAGGCTCCGCCCCCAATACCTATTGGTTTGAAGATTTTTACTGGGCAGTGGGAGCTTTCCCGCTTCAGGGCCAGAATAACGGCTACGTACCTACTTTCGAAGAAACAACACTGGGAGCCTATGATGCCCCCTTTGTATCTGATTACCTTGCCGTAGGTGCCTTGAAGTTTGTAGGCAACCTGGCTGTTACCGAAGTTGATATCCAGAATTACCCGAGCCACTCAAGCCCCTTGTATTACTGGCAGGCTTACCATACTTTCGGAGATCCTTCCACCTATATTTACTTAACACAGGGCTCAGAGAATGAAGTTTCTCATATGCCCATCGTTCCCATTGGGTTGGATATGTATACTGTCTCTGCTCTTCCCGGATCTTACGTGGGGATCAGCATGAACGGTGTTTTGCATGGTGCAGCATTCGTGGGCGAATCAGGTGAAGTGGATGTACCCATTGAGCCCATTCTTGACGGAGGTGATGTTACTATTGTCGTTACCAAATCACAGTATATTCCTTACATTGCTGAAGTGCCCGCAGCAGCTTTAGAAGGCCCATTTGTTGTTCTTGACCATTATGAGATCAACGGGTTGCCCTACTATGATGAAACCATTTCGTTGGATGTAACCATTAAAAATGTTGGTGCCGATCCTGTAGGACAGGTTGTTGCAACACTTTCCGGAACAGACCCTTACATTACCATCCTGAACCCCGGCGAAGCCGTTGAATTTGACGGAATGCAGGCAGGCGATACCGATAATACCTCTTTCACAGGCGAAGCGTTCCATCTGGAGATCAGCAAAAATGTACCCAACAACTATCAGGCAACCTTTCATCTGCAAATTACCGACGGAGAAGAAGAATGGGTATCAAACCTGAGAGTTACAGCCTTTGCACCTGTATTTAGTATCAATCCTGAGTATGCGCTTGACGACACTGAGCATGGTGACGGAAATGGCAGACTTGATCCGGGTGAATCAGCAGTACTGACTTTCCAGGTAATAAACAACGGAAATGCAACAGCTAAAAACCCCTTGTTTGAAATAGGAGGCAACTCCCCCTACTTTACCATTGATAATGAACACAATGAACTGGAACCTCTTGCAGCAGGAGAAACCTTCGAAATGCAGGTAATTGTGCATGCACATGAGGCAACAGCCGAAGGTACATTTGTCGACCTGAACCTTTCTGTTGCAGATGGCCACCATTACAATACCGCTTCTGAGCTGGTAATTGGCCAGGTTCCTGAAGCTCAGATGGGCGAAGGCAACCAGCAATCCAACCAATATCCTTTTTACAATTATTATAAAGCCAACCGCACGCAAATACTCTATCTGAACAGTGAACTTGGAGCAGGAGAAAAAACCATCAAAGAGATTGGGTTTGACATTGTACAGGTGGCAAATAACTACCGCGATCTGCCTAACTTCAGGATCCTTTTCAAGCATGTGGATATAGCACAGGTGCCCAACAGCTTTGTTAATATGGACGATGCTACAGAGGTATTCTCTGCCGAAACCTATTCCATGCCCACCGTTCAGGGATGGCACTTGTGGGACATTGACGATTATGTTTATGATGGCGAAAGCAACCTCTTGATAGAAATCGTATGGGGGCAACTTCCACACTGGACAAGCACCTTCTACAGGGTAGCATCCACAACTATGCCCAATAATATGGTTTCGTATGGTTTTAGCGATACCCAGATTGTTCCTAACTACAATGGTTCTACCAATATCCGCCCCAACCTCTTCCTTACCTTTGAAGCAGAAGAAACTGCCAATCTGCAGGAAGTAACCTT
>SLIL01000358.1 GCA_007135645.1 Bacteroidales bacterium | reverse complement strand
TGCGGGTCATTCCACCATCCACAAAGAAGTTTTGTCCGGTAATAAACCCGGAGGCATCGGAAAGCAGAAACCAGGTCATCTCTGCAATATCTTCAGGTTTGCCGATTCGACCTGCCGGGTGTTGTGCATGGTGCTTTGTGGCCCAGTCAATGGTTTTTCGGTTGGGGGTTTTCTGCCAGGGGTTAACATCGATCCATCCCGGGCTGATGGAGTTGACCCTGACATGTGGGTTCAGGCTCATGGCCTGGGAATGGGTGAGGGCAAAAACTCCGCCTTTGGATGCCGAATAGGCCTCGGTATGGGGCTCCGACATAAATGCCCGGGTGCTGCAAATGTTCACTACAGATCCATTGTTGCGTATCAGGTTTTCGGAGAGCACTTTTACCGTAACAAAATAAGAGGTAAGATTGGTGTTGATCACCCTCATCCAGCTTTCAACACTGAGCTGCTGCATGGGCATGAAAGCAGAAGTGGCAGCATTGTTTACGAGGTATTTCAGATGAGGTTGCTGACTTACAATGATATCCAGGGTTTTGGTGAGTAACCTGTCATCAGATACATCGCACCGGATGGTCTGGAAAAACCGGCTCCCGTGTTTTTCTTCTGAAAATTCATCCAGGGCTTCCTGGTCCATGTCAAGAACAAAAACAAATACCCCTTTTTTCAGTAGCTTCAGGGTAATAGCTTTACCAATGCCCTGGGCACCTCCTGTTACGATAGCTGAGTACATGATGTGTTTTTTTGGTGATGAATCGTTTTGGTAAAATTAACGAATTCTGGTGTGAGAGCCAAAAAAGTGAAACGCCATCCGGTATAATTTTGATCTGGTTTATAAGACAAAGGTTTTGCCGGACATTTTTGGCTCATTTTAAAAGCCGAAATTGATATATTTGCGAAAAAATCTTATGGCTGACTCTCCTCATATTTCACGTTATCACCGTCAAATGATTTTACCCCAGCTGGGAAAAGAGGGGCAGGAAAAGATAGGGAATGCCAGGGTGCTTGTGGTGGGGGCAGGAGCCCTGGGTGCCGCAGTTTTGATGTACCTTGTGCCTGCAGGTATTGGCTGCGTTGGAATTCTTGACAATGACGAGCTGGAACTGTCCAATCTGCATAGGCAGGTGCTTTATGGAATGGATGATGTTGGTAAACCCAAAGTGCTGGCAGCCTTTGAAAGGCTCGCCCGGATGAACAAAGAGGTGGATCTCAGAAAGCACTTCCTGAGGCTCAATGTGGATAATGCATTGGAAATAATTGAGAATTACGATCTTGTGGTGGAATGCTCGGATAATTTTCCCACCAAGTTTCTGGTTAACGACGCATGTGTGATGCTGGGAAAACCATGCATTATTGGGGCAGCACTGGGATTTTCAGGGCAACTTTCTGTATATAATTATCAGGGCGGCCCAACCTACCGGTGCCTGTTGCCCGAACCACCAGATCCACTTACCCTTCCTACCTGTGCCAATGCCGGGGTAATGGGGATGGTGCCCGGAATTATCGGGAACCTGCAGGCTCTGGAAGCAATAAAGATCATCATCCAAACCGGGGATGTATTATCTGGCAGATTATTGCATTTTGAAGGATTGGATGCATCTTTTATTGAGGTTCCCATTGAAAAAAATGAGAAAAACCTAACCATCTCGCATCTCACCCAATATGAGTACTCGTGCCCCGATCATATCCTCAGGCAACACACTGTTGAACCAGGAGGGTTTTTACAACTGCTTGAAAATGAGTCTTGGGAAGTGCTGGCTTTTTCTGATGATCAGGAGGTATTGCAGGCAGGGGAGCATACATGGGAAACGATGCCCCTGTATAAACTCCCCGATGCGATTAAGGCTGTGCCTCCAGGCAAAAAAGTGATGCTTGTTTGTGAAAATGGGTTTAAAAACTTCGATGCATTGAAATACCTTATTGTTAAAGAAAACTATTTCAATGCCTGGGCTCTTAAAGACGGGCTGGCTGCCTTGCGTATTCTGGGATTGGTTGATTAAATAAGCGAACGTATTAATCTGTTAGCTTCTCATCTACGGAAAACTTCCCTGATCCGTTGTAAATTACAAACAATGCGGTAAGCAGCATGGAGATATCAAGGCGGGCTGCATGGGCAAATGCCCAGAATCCATCGGAGAACTGAGGGAATTTGGTGGTGATAATCGCAACTGCCATGGTGATGAAAATCGGAATTGCGGCCAGGCGCGAAGCAAATCCTATCAAAATCAGCAGTCCTCCCACAGCTTCAAAGAATCCTACGAAATAGGCGGTAAAGGCAGGGAAGGGGAAGCCCATATCCAGGAAGCGGCCAGGGCCCATTGCCTCAGGGAAAATAAACTTCTGAATACCCGCCACCAGAAATACATAGCCCAAGATAAGCCGGATGATGAAATAACCTTTGATGTTGTTGATTTGGAATATTTTATCAGTCATGATCAGAAAAATTTAATGAATAATTCAGTTCACGACCAATATAACATGCAGCAAGCCAATATGTTTAATCCGTGTCCCTTTATTCTATCCACAAAACAGAATTTTCCCCGTTAAACTCATTTCGCTCCCGCTGATTGTTCTCAGGGTCAATGATCCATTCTCCATCAACAATAAATTTGTAGCTGTAGCGTCCAGGCTTCAGCCAGACGGGAAGGATCCATTGGTTATCCTTGAAAGTCATCCTGTATCCCGATGTGTTCCAGCCGTTAAAACTGCCTGTAACAATTACTTCAAGGGCGTCTTCATTTCCTGGTAATGCAAACTTATGATTGGGCTGCACTGCAAGCAGGGAGTTCTTGTAGTTGCCCCTGCCTATGGAGTGAGGGTTGTTGGGGTCGGTAATCCAGTTGCCATCCACAATAAATTTGTACTCATACATTCCCGGTGCCAGCACATAGGGCAGTTTCCATCCCGAAGCAGTTTTTTCCATGGATAGCTCAGCCGGATTCCATGCATTGAAATTGCCGGCAACATAAACCCTGGAAGCATCCGTAAATCCTTCCAGTGTAAAATAGAGGGTGTCTCCAATGCTTACAAAGGAGTTCAGATTTCCTCTTCCATCGGGACGGGTAACCGGGTTTTCAGGATCATTTATCCATCTGCGGTCTACGATAAATTTATAGGCATGGGTGCCTTCTCTCAAAAACACAGGCAATTCCCATGCATCATTGGCTCTTTGCATGCGTAGTTCACGTCGTCTCCAGAAATTAAAGCTACCGGCAACGACTACCCTTCGGGCATTTTCATGTCCCTGAAGCCTGAATGTATGGTTGTATGCATAAATTACGGAGTTTCGCTCCCACCTTCTGAAGCCTTCAGTAAGGCGGTTTCCCGGGTCAGTCATCCAGCGGCCGTCAACAATATACTTGTACAGGTGTTTGCCAGGGTCAAGCTCAATGCAGATCTGCCAGCCATTTCCGGTATTTTTCATGGGTAGCAGCATGGTACTCCAGTTGTTGAAGGAGCCGGAAAGAATTACTTCGCGGGCATCTTCATAGCCTGACAGGAAAAAACATCCAATCCCGTTCTGGTAAGTGAATGCCTGGCTATCAGACAAATCATTCGTGCCGTATGAGGGTTGATCTATCCAGGCAGAAAAAGTGCTTTGCCCTGGGGGTAGGTCGGTAAGGAGGATTTTAACCGGATCTTCGGTGGAGTCCAGTTCTTTGGTAATTGAGATTCGATTCTGCTGCTGATCAACTATTTGCCATTCAGTATGATCGTTTACAAAATCAAATTCTCTCCTGAATATAGCATTTACCAGTATGGTATCCAGGTCAAACAGCTCCATGAGGGTGTTTTGCTGGTTCTGGTCCCACCGCAGATCAACCGTGATCACGAATTTCCCTTCGCTGAAACTGCCCGCTTTTTCGGGAGCTAACCGTAGTTGAGCCGCTGCTGCCAATGGAAGGATGAGCAGCAGGGCCAGGCAGATATGTATGGTTTTACTTGTCATTTTTTCTGATTCATTATGGATTTAAACCCGGGCATTTCATTGGTAAATTTAATGAAAAACAATGCCCAGGGTTTGTCTTTTTATATTGATGTAAAAAACTCCTTTTTCCAGGAATTCTGTTCCCAGCATTCCGTTTATGCGCTTTCCAAACATGTTGCTCATGGTATTGAGATTGGTAACCAGCACACCCATTCCATTGATATTTTTGCCATCAATCGTGAACTGGTTCATGATGCCATGTAAAACTTCAATCTGCTGGGATCCTGCACCCCGCAGTGCAGAGCGTCGGTTGATGGTTACCGAGCTTAACACCCTTGAGGGTAATGTGCTGGCAAGTACATTGCTCTCAGCCCCGGTATCAAGGCAAAATAACAGTAAGGTGTTATTGATGCTTGCTTCAATAAAAACAACCCCCGATTCTACTGCCACCGGCATTCGAATGTCAAACCGGGGTGTTGAGTGATCACGGTTTATCCTGTTTCCCCTGAAATTCAGCCGGAATAGTTCCAGGATATTATTCTCCAGGTCAATCACTACCTCATAATCCATGAAAAGGCTAAGCCCGAAAAAGCCCAGGATCCTTATGTTGCGCGCCGCCTCAATGTGTGCAAGATCGCACAGGCTGGCGGTAAGCCTATTGAACTGCATGCCAGAAATTTGCAGATCATTTATGCGTGCAGTCTCCAGGGTGCCAGTGGAGCCTGTAATCCCTCCGGCAACCTGGTCTGCCAGCATCCGGCTTTCTCCACCAAAATACATGCTGTTGAGCACCAGGGTTGCTGATCCGGTATCGAAAATAAGGTTTCCTCTCCTGCCATCAACAATAGCTTCCAGCAAAATCAG